>AYTS01000064.1 GCA_002009475.1 Candidatus Brocadia carolinensis
CTTTACTTATCGGGATATTTGGGTATGGCTCGATAAACCGTTTGAAATACCACCCGTCCCTTACGAACCGAGGCAATTGAGTTTCAATTTTACTTAATTCGGACAGCATCTATGGCAACCTGGTTTTAAAAACAACGAAAACTTGTCCAAAATACCAATAAATTCAAGGTGTCTGCTTGAACCTCTCAGCTAATTTGGACAGCAGTGTATCTGAATACAAATCCCGACGCATCCCATCAAAACAATGGCGCGATTGTATCAAAAAGATCTATGAGACAGACCCGCTGTGCTGTCCAAAGTGTGGCGGGGAAATGAAGATCGTCAGCTTTATCACCAACTAGGAAGTAATACGGCAAATCCTGAAACATCTCGGACTTTGGATGCCGACGCCTTCCAGAGATCCTCCCAATACAAATTTCTCCCCTAAAAACCATGAGCCGGTTTACGAACTCTTCGGTGACCTGTCTGTATTCAACGTACAGGCATATGATTGGCCCGGCTACGATGAATCCCGTATGGTACAAAATTAAACCTTTCCTCGCACTCTTCCATAGGCAGTAGGGATGGTCTTGCCATTTTTTGTCAATTCCCTGTGAAAATCGGGTAATGTGCTGCACATTACCCATCCTCTTATAGTTCACCTATAATTCCACACCCTTATTCCTATTTCTCTCTCCTTTGGTGTTCAATAGGGCTGTTAAAATAAAAAACACTTGCAATTTTCCTTGTTTTTGCTAAGCTGACCACTTAATAGAAAAAAAACAATTTCCTATCATCTCATCGACACTTGAAATTTTCTAATGTGACTCATCCTTTTTGTACAATATGAATCAAGAACAATTATTAGGTATCCTGGAAACTTTGACAGGTCATCTTCATACTGCATCTCCTGCTGAAGAGCAATCGCTGAATAATGTACAGGAGATGCTCGCAAGATCGCTGGCCGAACAACCATCGCCCGTTTCCAACCAACATTTTTCTTTCGAAGGAACAGACCTCCTTCTCCGACAGAATATAGAAAGAGGACGCCTTGATAACCTGGAAAGGGTCGTTTCGCAAACTCTCAAAAACAAAGAAGAAAGCGATTTGCGGGTTTTCGTTCGTGATGTACCGATACGCACTACCCAGGTCACCGGTAGTGTGCCTGATTGGGCGGCAGGTTCAAGGCCGGTGCATACTGACGGCCCATTTATAAACTGGGATGGCCGCAGGATATGGTTCGATTTTTATCGTGTAGAAAAATTAGTTGCACTTTACATCCAGGGACAGAGCAATCCGGTTATTTTATTCAAATCTGAATTTCAGCAACGGTTGATAGACAGGCTCACTCACAAGAAAGTAGAATTAGTAAAAAGTTATAAGGTAATGCCCGGGAGTGTATGGATAAATGCTCACGCACTCACAACGGATGCTCCCAACAACCGGTATGCAGGTGTAAAGGTAAAAGGTGGTACGATCAACTTAGATGCTGTTCCGGTTTACCAGGGTGATAACCTTACAGTTACTCCTGTCAATAATATTGAAATTGCCTTACAGTTGGAACAGGATACTGACGACGATGCAGCCAATACTGCCTCGTATGGCAAGGATGCCCGTAATGCGAAATATCATTTACCTGATACATGGAACTTTTCACTGAATGGGTCGGGAAAGAATATTACTGCTATCGCAAACGCTACTGCCACCATGTATGGGCAGACAGCAAATTTCAAGTGGGCAGGAAACCAGGCTGTAACTTATAATGCAGCGCTGAGCAGGATACTGATCCCGTGGAATGCTGATATCACTGATTTCAATATTTCACAGTGCGAAAGCCCGTTTGGTAAATTTTCCGGAAAAGCTCCTGTGATCAACAGTTGGTGGGCATTGCCTGCCGCAGTCATTAACATTGCAGCGCCTTTGGAGGCAAGTGGCAACGGTGCTGTGCTGATCAGTTGTGGAAAAGGTATAGAAGCAGTTTGGCCAGGATTAAAAGAAAAGAATACTATTCTCGTACAGCCATTCCTGTTAGGTGAACCCGGACGCATCGGCGTTACAGATCTCATCAGCAACGGGTTGGGAGCATCCCAACACCTGGAACTGTGGAAAGACGCACAAAACCCTCACGGCACTTCAGTTGATCTGTTATTCATTCCTTCGGCAGCATTTATCTTCAACACAGTGAGCAAAGGTGATGAGTTGCTCATTACACTTTGTAATGCTACCATGAATATCGACCGTCCTGTAAAAGTGAATGGCGAATCATTTGAAGTACGGTCAAAAAACAGTGTACTCGCGTTGGCTGCGAATGATACTTTACGGCTCATTTATCTTTATGACGATAACATTATCTGGGATAACAAACTACCCGGAGAGAAAATTCCGGCACAGAAGTTATATTCTATCGCACTGCAGAATGCATTGTTCACTGTGTCGCCCGTAAATGGTGCTTTATTATTTGGCACTTGCGATGCGGGGTGGAAAAAAATCACAATAGCCAACTTGTTTCTCACCTTTGGAATGTATTCATACCTGCCTACCCTGCCCGATCCCTACCTGGCAAATCTGAATGTATTGCTACGTCAGTTCAGGTATGATAGAGATCCGGCCACCGGAGGCATTGGTAAACGGAATCCCTGGCTTTGGCTTATATGCAATATTCAATATAAACCACTTGATGAAACGAATGATGCAGTAAGAGTTGGTTTTCATTTTGGATTGATGCCTGCAACACAAAATTTAAATCCTCAGCCTGATCAGCCGTTGACATTATCAAACACAAGGGTTACTGCTTCAGAAAGGGTATCTGATATTTTTCTTGCCGAACCTGTCGCTTCTGTCTCAAATAATATAACCGGCGCAATACGCACAATGATGGCCGCCAACAATCAACTGCCTAACTACCAGGAACAATGGGATGGCAAATTCGGTTCTCTGGATTATGATGCCTTTGCATTGATGGACGTGAGCAGTAATGCGAACCAGTTAGGAGTCAGTTTCGGATACACCCGTGGCGATCGTGGTACATTGTTACAAACAGGAGCTGTGATAGCTACCGGTGCAAATACAGGTGCCGTGAGTTCATACGCATTCCCATTCATCGTAGATGGTATGGATGTAAAAGCACAGGGACAAAGTGTGAGAGTATTTATGGAACCACAGGTAGCATGGGAACCTATCTTTAATTTATCAGCGCCCGACGGAGTCGATCCACTTGTTCCTAACTCTCCCAAACTTCCAATGGATCCGGAGGTCGGTTTCAAATATTTTGCAAACGACGGTGGGCCTACAAAAATTTTCAACAATAGCAATCAGGCTGTTACCATAGCGCCCATTCCTTTAGTCGATTATCTGCTCGACTACTTTAAAGACAATTCTAAGAGCATTCTTGCTTCCAAATTGACCCTGCCATTTGGATTGTGCGCATTGGCATACATAACAAAGCATGGTGAATTACTTGTAGGCAGCACCCCGATTCCACCAAGACAAACTGCACCTCCGGAAATAGAGAATACACAACCGGAATTCAGAACCGATCTGAAAGGTGGCATTCAAATTACCGTTTACTCAGGCGACTTCAGCAAGGCAGTAGTAGATCCTGATGATGCTGACAGCCCGATGCTTCCCGGATTTACCATGCAAATGAACAACCTTCTTGAGGCTAATGGCACAGCAAAAGGATGCAGTAATCTTGGACAGCGGGTTACAGAAATATTCAACAATGAGTTTTTCACAACTCCCATCTTGTCGAATGATCTCAATGTTTCGAGAGGAGTTCCTGTTACAAGGCTTGACTTTACTGGCTATGGTTTTAATATGCTTACCAACTGGCTGAGTCCGTCTGCTGCAATGGCTCAGACAAGCCAGGCAAGATTTGATGTAATGCTCGGCAGAACCTCACATGAGGTAATCCAGGTCAAAAGCATTATCTACCCCTGGGGCATCCGTGTGGTTCGTACCATTACCTTGTTCCGGGTAAGCACCGGTTATCTATACAGGTATGATAGCGGATGGAAAGCTCAAAGTGATGGCAAGTTTGATTTCTCTTACTCCTATAAGGACATTGGTAACAACAACGTAACTAAAGGTGCACCTTACGAATTCCATCCTGGTATTATCAGCGGATTGTTTGATGTAAGAAATATAAAGGACGCACCTTCCGTTGCTGAATACAATAGCAGCAATTCCATTGCAAATGGCCAGGTATATCTCAATGGTGTGATTGGCCAGGAGATACCCAATTCCACAGGAAGCACGCTCAATGAGCCTGTAAAATGCGGAGCCGTATATTTTGATGCTGACATCGAAATTGAAAATGTAAAACAGGGACATAAAAATGGCAGAGTAGTTTCGAAGAAAGTTCTTGGGTATGTTCAATTAGCGCCGGCGGGAAAACCACTCAGTACCCAGCAATTTAAAAGCTTACTTGAATTGCAGGGTGGAACCATCGGCGCGGAAGTAGATTGTGTGATCGATATCAACAAAAACAATCAACAGATGCGGCTGAGCCGGGTAGATGTTAGCCCTTCAGTAGATGCCGCCAACAATACAATCTTTGTAGTAGCAGCACGTGGTAGTGTTACACTGCCAAAGGATGGTAGCTGGAGCATGGTACAGCACGAAACCGGAACCGGAGAAGTAACTCCGGTTCCTGAAAACTTTCCTGTACCACTGATTCGCGAAGGCAAATGGATGAAGAACAAAGTCATTAATCCTGCTGATGTAACGGATCACCTCATTCGCATTGCCAATCCAAAAGAGATTCTTCGCAGTGTGGCGGCGGACACTATCAACTTCGGATACCTGCAGAATACTACTACTCAAAAAGCATTATTCCTTACGCCTTCTTATGGATTATTTACCGAGGGACCAGGTTTGACGCCCAAGCTGTTCAGTAAGACGCCACCCATTTTTGCAGATGCTTATCGCATGATGACCGGCAATGGAATCTTCCCTAACATTGGAGATGCCGTTACCAATTTTGGAAAGGCCATGCCCATGCTGAATGCTGACGGGGTGCAGGTGTTTGCTGAAAATGCATTGAAAGACGGTGGTAAAAAAGTGCTTGAGTTGATGGAAATACAGGCACAGAAAGCAGGGGAAGAAGTGATTCAACAAGGACTGAGTCTTCTGAAAAAAGGCGTAGGCGATGTGTTGGACAAAGCTTTAAAATTTGACGTCCCTGATTTCAATGTTTATCTCGTGGATATGGATGCCCTGAAGATCTATATCGAATACAAAGCTGCTCCTAAAGGCCAGGCTTCGTCACCCGGTAAATTGAATTTCGATGTGGAATCCTTTGCAAATGACATGGCAGACCAATGGAAGAGCAGGTTGAACAACCTTGCAATGGTTGTGGATCTGGGCAGCATGGAGCGGATCATGACCATCAAAGGAAATTTCAATTCGAAGAAAGGAACTGAAACGGGCTATGAAGGTGACAGCAGTGCGGATGGCGGTATTCCTACTCCTGAAATAGAATTCAGTGATGCGCTGAAGCCTGTGATCGCTATCCTCGAAATGCTTGCAGCGCTCAGCACCGGCGATTATGCGTCAGCACTTAAGAAGGGATTGAAAGTTGCGATGAGCAATGCAGGTGAAATATGGGAATACAAATTTGAAGCTACCAAAGAGATCGGTCTCATTCGCTTCCCTCCTACTGAACAATTGTACAACAGTCCGCAGACTCCATTAAAGTTGGAGGCTTCGATGAGCCTGGGTGTTTACTTCGATGCTGCACTGAAAGTAACAACAGACCCGAAACAACTACTACCAACAGCAGGAGCCTTTCTCCAATTTCACGGAGGATTGCAGGTGATGTGTTTTTCACTGGGAGTGGGTTCCATCTTCGCTATAGGTTCTGTAGATGTGAGGATAGCAGCAGATACAAAAGTAGGCCCAAGCCTCGGTTTGAAGTTCGGCTTCGGAGCGCAGATCGTTGTCGGTTTTCCAGTGATCGCTAATGTAAGTGTAACATTTATGGTAGGAGTAGAAATGCATGCTGATTTATCAACAATCAGTTTGGCTGCTATCCTGTATTTCCGTGGCCATGCCGATATCCTGGGAGGTATTGTCAGCATCACCATCACTATCGAAGCGAAAGGGATCATCCTTAGAAAAATTGCAGAAAACAGAACGGATTGCTCTGCCCAGGTAACATTCGCTCTTGACATCAGCATAGCATTTATTATCAACATCAGTTTTTCAAAGACATGGGGAGAAGACCGGCAGGTGGCAGCAGCAGATAATAAATACGGATCATAAAACATTTTGAAGAAAAAATAATATCAACCAATTTTTTTGTAACAACATTTCAGCTATGGAAGCTAAAAGAAGATACTCGGTAATGGTTTTCCCGCAGGGATTTGATGGCACGAATCTTTTGCTGAACATTGCACTCATTCCAAGAAATTATGATCCGTTCCTGCCCTTCGTTACCGGCTTGCCTGCACCGAACGATACAGCAATTGCCTTTGCAGACCTCAATCCTGAATTCGAAATCTCTATCGTGAAAGGTCTGGACGAGTTTCCGATGAGCAATGCTACAGCGCCTGCCCGGATACCTGTGAAAAAATCAATAACCGTTACTGCTGCGTCAAACAAGAAAGCGATACTCCAGGCCATTGCCACAGAATTTGCAGGAAAGATTAACCTGGATGAAAACACTGATAAATTAGAATCGATACGCCCTGAGGCGCTCAGTGTAAGCAAATATTTACCGGAGAGCTATCGCAATGCATTCAACTTTACCACACCACGCCATCCTAATGCTAAAACAGATGACAGCTACCATTGCGCTGTACGAAAGGAAGTGGTAAAAAAACCTAACTGGCAGGCAAAAGATGATGTAAGTTGGGGACAATTGTTTGCACACATATTAAGACAACCCATGCTGGCAAGGGCCTGCGGTATGATTTATTCGGCACAAATCTCTGTAGCAGATGATCCTACTCTATTTGAAAAGGGATGCTACATCTATGCGGACATCATCAACGCAGAATTTGTTGCTGTTCAAAATGCAATATTAGAAGACGTAGAAGGGCCCTTTATAAAACGGTATGCAGCAAGAGTTCCTAAATTAAAACCAACTGAGCCACGGCCGGTGTTTGCACCATTACTTTTCCCGGTGCTCTACCGCAAACTATCAGATGTAGTAGATCCGGAACCTAAAGGTCAATGGGACAAAATATTTCAGGAGGTCAATGAATACAATGACGGATTTGCAAAGATCATACACGCTGCACAACCGGTAAGTGGAAATCTATTAGTAGAATCCCAAGATGGATTTCATCCCGTAAAAGACCTCGGTATCCGCCTTGCATGGGATGATGAACAGATCATGATCTGGTATATCAGGCAGATGGCAGAAAATCCGGAAGAACCCGGGACTCGTGTTGACACGCCTATGGGAGTGTTCGGTTATCGCATAGATGTGAGAGAAGATTTGCCCGGAATGGATTGGAAGAGTTTGAACAGGGTTCAAAGTAAAGCAGTGTACCAGATACAAGGCACCAGTATTGGCAACAACATCAATGAAGAACTCGAATTACCCTACCAGGTTTTCCCTACTCAGCTGGACAACGACACATCACAAACTTTTTGGTTGCCGATGTACTATACAAATTGGATCGGGAAGAGTCTTGTTCTCAAGGATAGTGATGCCGTATTGATCTACAAAAACGATCAGGCATTGGCAGGATTGAATGATCCTACACCCAAACAAGTGAGTGACAGCAAGGCTTTCAATGAAGTTTCTGCAAACACGCCCCTACTCTATGGCCATAGTTATGAATTTCGGGTAAGGATGCAGGATATTACCGGAGGCGGACCTACAGACATTCCGGAAACAAATCCTGTGAATATTGCTGCTGCTCCTACGTCATCTCTTCACTTCAAGAGATTCATTGCACCATCCATGCTGCGCATTGATAAGCCTTCCGTGCTTACGCTGAATAATATTGATTTTTTTAATGAAACAATTGTAAATGGAGAGAGCCAATACGATGCCAACCCGGTACTCAACATACAACGTCCGGTTCTCAATTATCCGGCGGTAGTATTCACCGGCAAATACCAGGCAGCAGGACAAGACCCAATTCAAGTGCTGATCAATTCAACAAATACTCCTGACAATAACAAGATACCGGCCATCGCTGATCCTGATGTTACGAAAGTAGAGATCAAAGTAGAAGTAGAAACATTGCGAATGGATAACCTCTTGAGTGAAAGTGGTCGTGAAAATTATGTAACGCTCTACACCACCACCCGGAACTTTCCCGCAGGATTCGATGAAGTATTGAACGTACCTGTCACCTTCAGGGATGTCAATTCACTGAACCTTGGCGACCTGGATGATCCATTCAACGATGTAACGGTCAACAAGCCTGCAATAGACGCGATGAATGAAATCATTCTGCCCACCGCACGAAAGATAAGAATGACGCTTCGTGGCGCATGCGATGGTGATAGTGGATATTTTGGATTTATCAATAATACCAATCATGACCGGGATAGCCGCTTTGGAAAGACAACCCAATTCTTTTTCTATAAGGAATCTACAGATGAAGTCGATCTGTTACTTCCCAAAGCAAATGTGCCAATCGTACAAGCCTTGTACTTACAACCCGATCCGATTCCACTGATCGATAAAAATTTTGTAACTACCACGTTATTCCAGAGGGAAAAAGAAGTGCAGATGCCGGACATCGTACAACGGCTGGCTCAAGAGATCAGTGTGGAAGCAAAAGGCATGACACTGACTGCAAAGAAAGGAGAACGCGTCATTTTTGGATGCAGTAGTAAGATCAGGCACAGCCTGTCGCCCGATATGAGCAGCATTACTTTTGCTTCCAAATCAGATCTGACCAATCATTGGCTGGGATGTCTTGTCTTTCAGCTAAACCGTGATTGGAGTTGGGATGCACTGCAGGATGTAGCATTCACAATCAGCAGAGATAAAAAATTCAAACACGATCCTTTGGCGCTGAACGAACACCTCGATGTATTGGGAGATATAGAGATGAAACACAGTGCATCATTTGAGAGCCTGCAGGCAGATACTTTCGGTGTTGTCAACCGTTCTAATGCCACTATTATTTTCATTGATGCTGTAGAACCGAAGACAGGTTTGCATCAGGATCTTGCAAATCCCGCTTCACCATTGCGTTTCCCGGATGAAATAGAAGTACAGTACCACATCAATCCATCCTACAAACCCAACCATGCAACGGGAGCAAAGGAAACTACCAACATAGAAAAACTTTTATTACCCACAACCATCATCCCTGCACAGGTACCAAAAATCGTGAGTGTGGGACTCGCATTCTCACCTTATATCAGAAACAAAAATTATAGTGCTACCGAGCCACGCCAACGATATTTGTGGGTGGAATTGGACGAACCGGTAAGGGATCCCGATGACACCTTGTTTTGCAGAATGCTTGCTTACGCACCCGACCAGTTAATTTCAAACAACGACTTCGAAATGTGGGTCGCACCTGAAGAACCACCGTTAGCAATTGACCCCGAATACCAGAGAGTGATCACACCAAACCAGAGTGATGATATGGCAGGACTGAGCGCTATGCAAGCAATGGAAAAAGCAAATGCTGATGATGATATTCATTACCTGCTTCCATTGCCGCCGGGATTGACCCCTGAAAGTGATGAATTGTTCGGATTCTTCACTTACGAATTCAGGATAGGCCATGGTCACTGGAACGATAGAGAAGACAATCTCTGGAGTACTGCTCAGGGCAGATTCGGAAGACCACTTCGCATCACAGGTATGCAACATCCTGCACCAACACTCACCTGCCTGCCCAACCGCGATAAAGAATACTTGTATGTAAGCGCACAATATGCACAGGCTGTATGGAATGGAAAAAATGTAACCAGCAATCCTCCGCGCACGAAATTGTACGCATTGCTGTATGCACAGGTAAGACAGGCAGATGATCTCGACTATAGGAACATATTACTGGATGAAAAATTGATGTCCTGGCAACAGTTTTTTGAGATTAAGGAAAAGAAACTCGAACTGAACACAACAACAAGAGTAAAATTGTACAGCGAAACACTATTGTATCAGAGCGGTGCTCAGTTAGCAAATGCAGATCCAACCAAATTCAATTTTGATAAAGTATCCCTGGCCAAAGGAGCCCTGATTGCTTCGTTTAATGATCAGCCGAAAAGTGCACTTGGGTATTGGAAAAATACTGAGATTGCACAACACCTTCAATTGCTTGGGCTGCCGGAGGATTCGCCATTGAGTGTATTGGTGGTTGAAATATTTGGTAACATCACAAACATCCGGGAACATATTAATAAGTTGAACATGAGGCAAAGTGGATTCGCGACTATGGCCCATAACTTCAATGTATCGAATGACCTCCATGGCTCACCTTTTCAGGATGAGGGAATTGATCGTATCAGCGCTATGGCTGCTTCATACGATACCCCACTTTCGCAACGGTTAGGTAACTTCCGGATATTGAGAACATCGGCTCTTACAGAAGTGCCCTTCGTATGCTGCCCAACTTGTGGATGAATGGATCAATGACAACTTCATCTATCGGGAATAGTGCTTGTTGGTGTCAAACCTTGATTAGTTGGTTGCTATCATAACATCGTGAACTTACTCAGATAAAGGGCAGGCATGGTTAACGGAAGGAGTCCGTAGGACGACTGGAGTTAACCATGCCTGCCCGCAAAAAAAACAAAACGTGTGCTGGAAACAAACTCGTACCATTTCAATCATAAATTGTCTTACATTAAATAGTTTTTATAAAGCCGGTCGTTTCTTTTTATCTTTCAGTAAGGGATCGATTCTATGTCCCTTTATGGGGAAAGAAAAAGTCTTGATCGTCTTACCCTCGTGTTTTACCACCAGTTTCTTGCGCTGGGTAAAAATGGTTGCAACAATGTACTGCCCCTCAAGCTTTTTCCTGATAAAGTATTCAACACCGTTAATCTCAACTTTGCCATGAGTGTCCACCTTCACATCTGAAACATTGCCTTCTGTGATAACAGCAAAGGAAGGAAGATGCCCGTCGTGATCCAGAATAAGGTGCAATTTGACTGCTCCCTTGGTACGCCGGAATTTTGCCCGGTCAAAAAGTGATAGCGACAAGTCCATGGTAGAGGAATCCAGGCTGACCAACGTATTCTTAAACCTGAACTTCTTCTTTCCTGAAAACTTATTACGGCATTGATCCAACAGATTCAGGAATACCTTTTGGTAAAGTTCCCACGGACGATGCTCCTTGGCATACGCAAGCGTGGAACGACTCGGTGCGGTAATTCCCAGATGGGTCAACTTACCCTCACAACTCCTGAGACCTCCCGTAATTTCTCGTAAAGAATGTGCTCGACCCAATTGACAAAAAAGCATAGAAACAAACTGCTCACAGCAAGAAAACCCTCGGGCATGATATTCTGCATCGGTCTCTTTTACCGCCCGATAAAACTCTGAACGAGGAAACAATTGCAATAACTGACTAAATATGCTACAAAATTTATTTATGCATGAGCCCTCCTTTGGTTATTGAGTTTTCCACACCAACTCTCTTATACCACATCAGGGCTCAGCTTTAAAAACTTAATTTGGACAAGAGTGATTTCAGGTACTTTTTCATACGGAAATGCAAAATTACACTTTGGATGGAAAATTTTTAACCTTTTCCTGACTTGCTTATCGATCGTATTTTAATTTACACACAATTTCCTTTGTATTTTATTCATAGTTTGCTGGCCACATTCTCGGACAATCTGTTTTTGCGTGGCCCCTTGAATTTACTGGTTTAGCGGTTTGCCTACCCCTCGAATTGCGAAGGTAGGGCTAAGGGAAAGCTCAAGGAACTTTAAATGCATCGTACATAGCACGTTTTTGGGAATGCTTTGAGAACCTCCCAGAAGCTGTTCAATAGATATCGAAAAAGAACTTCGAGCTACTTAATATCAATCCTTCACATACAGCCCTCCCCATTAAAAAAGTTGGTAAGCTTTGGTCCGTGAGAACTGGAATGAATCACAGAGCACTCGCATTTGAAGAGGGCTATGACTTCATTTGGGTATGGATTGGGAATCATGATAAATATGAGAGGATGATTAGAGATAGAGGAGCTAACAAGTGAATACAACGGACGGCTAACCGCCGCTGCTGATTTAGACCGTTATAATAAAAATAAAAGAGATACGATGAAAAAAGGTTTGTCTTAGATAAGGAAAAAATAATAAATAGTTTGCGTTACTTACCAGAAAAAACTACCGTTGAAGAAGCGATGGAGCGATTATATTTACTGGCAAAAATTGAAAAAGGCATTAAACAGACAGATGAAGGCCATGGCTAAAATAAAGTGGGCTCCTCATTCTTTAGAAGATATTGAAGCCGTAGCAAATTTTATTAAAAGAGATTCAAGTTATTGCACACGGATGTTTACCATAAAAGTTTTCGAGGCGGTAGACCGTTGAGAATTATTTCCCGAATCTGGATGAGTTGTGCCAGAATTAAATCGTAAAGAAAGCAGAGAGGTTATTGTCGGCAATTACAGGATAGTTCATAGGATATGAGATGCATTAGTAGAGATACGTACCGTTCTCTTAATTCAGACAGCATGTATGGCAACCTGGTTTTAAAAACGACAAAAACTTGCCAAAAACACCAATAAATTCAAGGGGTACAGTTGGGCTTCTCAGCTACCATGGTATTGCTATGGTTTTATTCCCATGTATCTTACTCGCAAGCAATAAGGTAAATACCACAGAAAAACAGACCGTTATCATTGTAAAAAATAATTCCTCCGATTCCTCTGATTTAAAAGAGAAAGGGATAACCATGCCTGAAAAAGTTGTGAAAAGCGACGATGAATGGAAACGGACTCTTACCCCGGTACAATATAAGATTCTCCGGCAAAAAGGGACAGAACCGCCTTTTACCGGAGAATATCACGATTTTAAAGGAAAAGGGATATTTCAGTGTGTGGGGTGCGGGAATGATTTGTTCCGATCGGAAGCAAAGTTCGATTCCGGAACAGGTTGGCCGAGTTTTTGGGAGCCAATTTCGGAGCAAAATGTTGATACCGCTACTGATACAAGCCATGGGATGGTACGAACGGAGGTTACGTGCAACCGGTGCGATGCTCATCTTGGACACGTGTTTCATGACGGTCCACCGCCTACCAGTCTCCGTTATTGTATCAATTCGGCTGCACTCAGCTTTGTGAAGAAAGAAAAGGAATAGCCTCGTGTATAATAATAAGGTTATACCCTGTAAAAAGGTATCTTTGGGTTAACGTAAAAGAGTCATCTATTTTTCAACGGATAATTTTCTGCCTTGAGTCAGCTTAGAAAACTTGCCTCACAAACGGCTGTTTATGGTTTGAGCACCATACTTGGCCGATTCTTCAACTATCTTCTCGTGCCTTTGCATACAAGGGTTTTTGGCACAGCAGAGTATGGCGTGGTGAGTGAGTTGTATGCCTATGTTTCGTTTTTTCTTGTGATGCTCACCTATGGAATGGAGACGGCATTTTTCCGTTTCTCGCAGGATGAAGAAAAAAAAGACAGGGTATTTCCCACGGCGTTTGTTTCCGTTGGTATCTCTTCGGTTGTTTTTATGCTCTGCATGGGCGCATTTTCACAACCGATTGCCAGTGCCATCCGTTATCCGAATCATCCGGAATACATCATCATTTTTTCGCTCATCCTGGGTTTTGATGCTATGTCGAGCATCCCTTTTGCATTACTTCGGCAACAAGGGCGTCCGGCAAAATTTGCTATCGTAAAAAACATCACTATCCTCAGCAACATCCTCCTCAACCTCTATTTTTTGATGCTCTGTCCGTATATGCAGCACACATCAAATATTTCGCTGCCATTTTATGATGCAACTATTGGTGTGGGTTATGTATTTATTTCGAATCTTGTGGCAAGCATCATCACCCTTCCCGTATTGTTCAAAGAAATTTTATGGATCAGGAAGGGGTTTGATGCGGCGCTTTGGTGGAAAATGATAGCCTACGGATTGCCCTTGTTAGTTGTGGGATTGGGTGGCATGGTAAATGAAGCACTGGATCGGGCAATTATGAAATACCTGCTTCCGTCAGACAAAGGGACATTGAGCCAGGTTGGCATTTACGGGGCAAATTACAAGCTTTCTATTCTGATGAGTTTGTTCATTCAGTCGTTTCGGTTTGCCGCGGAGCCGTTCTTTTTTTTCTCACGCTAAAACATCGGACAAGAAAGTTATTTATGCTCAGGTGATGGACTATTTTGTGATCGTCTGCTTGGGGATATTTCTGCTCGTAACATTATACATAGACCTCTTCAAATATTTTATTGGTGAGCAATTTTATGAGGGATTAAAAGTAGTCCCGATATTGCTCCTTGCCAATTTGTGTCTTGGTGTTTACTATAACCTTTCCATCTGGTACAAACTCTCCGACCAAACCAGGAAAGGTGCCATGATATCATTGATTGGGGCGGGCATCACGATCGGTTTAAATATCTGGTGGATTCCTGTATTCGGATACACCGGCTCGGCGTGGGCAACCTTTCTTTGCTATTTCAGCATGATGCTGATCTGCTATGTTCTGGGATTGAAATACTATCCGATACCCTATCATATCCGGCGTGTGTTGAGTTTTGCAGGAATAGCGCTTGTGTTGTTTTTTGCCGGATGGTATTGCAGAAGTTATTTTTATGCAGGCAACCATACGCGTATTTTCATGATAAACTCTGCACTGTTCCTGTTTTTTATCATAGCAGTAGGTCTGTTTATCAGGAAAGATAGAATGATAAAATCGCAATAGAAGAAGTTTTCCTCAATCATATGGTAGAATCTTCAAGGGGTATGAGGTTATATGACATTTGTAAGGAGGTTCACCTTTTCGATGAAGAATATACCACAAGAAGAAACAAGAAGACAACCGAAAATCAAGACGGAGATGAATGGGAGGGGATTGACAGTACATGCAGGGCTGTTACCGGTAATCACCTTCATGGGTAGATTATTGCTTCGGAAACGGGTACAAAAGGCAGCGAATAAGGAGCAAGGTACCAAGCCCAGTATCAGGCTGTTGATGACGTGGAGATGGTCGTAATCGGGTTGCTAGCCGGAACAACCGCGATGGTGCAGATAGGAAGGGTATAGGCAGATGATGTGTTGAAGAAGTTCGCCCTCGTGAAGCCGGGAAATGGTAGGCTGGGAAGAGGTGCCTGCAGACACCACGATCGAGCGTATTGTAAGACTGTTAACCGAGGGGATACCGTGGCGCTGACAGGAATCATCCATCGTTCAGGGGTCAGGTGTGGAAACGGGCGGTACGATCAGGGCATACCTTGAGAAGTGCGGTGAGCGATATGTGAACACAGGGATACGTCAAATATCAGTGCAAGTAATTCCAGGTAAAAAAGAAGGAAAATAAACTGACTTTTTCAAAACGGTTCTTATATACTACTTTCATGAGCCATGAAGAGGCAAGAAAAAGCACGGCAAACAGAGAACCGCTCCACGATGTTGAAGTAAAACCCATCAGTCGGGACGAAAGACATCAATGGGATGAACTCATCCGTCACCACCATTACCTGGGACTTCATTCCCTCATCGGGGAAAGCATCCGATACAGAGCAGTGCATCGGAAACAGTGGCTTGCTTTGATCGGATGGTCAGCCGCTGCACTCAAGTGTAAGGCGCGTGACTAATAGATCGGATTGCCTTCCTTTCGTTAGTACCAACGGCTTTCTTTTATTGCCAATAACAGTCGTTTTTTGATCTTGCCCGATGTCCGTATACCAAACCTTGCCCTGTATTGCTCTTTTCCAGCGTCGTTCCTCTTCCGTCCCCATTTGAATGCATCCTTTCTCTCGCCCTCTCACTCCTTCTTCTTGTGACGTCAGGAATTTGGCATTACCCTGTAAATTTATTATTTAACTTGACAATAATTTTTAATGATGCTATTCTTTAGTTCGATTTTATCCATACAATATTGATATTGGATAATGTATAGGTTGTCCAGCCTGAAGTTAGCAAAAGCTGTACGCTAACCTTTCCTTGATTTGCTCTGTTTTTTCCAACATCGTTAATACAAAGTATTACTTTTATTATAGACGTTACCATGTTTCTATTTTCCACAATTTTGAAATATAAATTATAAAGAAACTTTACGTTATATCTCCGCAATTTGTCTTGCCCAGCAATTGCCTGTCTGCATTATTTTCAGATGCTTTTGAGCAAATCATGTGTTTTGATGGAACGCAAGGCTTTACATCGCTAACATAGAATGTCAGAGCGATTCTTTATCATTGATGGTCATTCACAGTGTTACCAGGCTTTTTATGCCATTACGGCAAGACTGACAACTCCTAAAGGAAAGCCTGTAAATGCCGTCTATGGATTTACGAGAATGCTACAGAAGTTAATCAGAGAGCATCAGCCTGAGTATGTGGCGATGGTATTTGATACAAAGGGTATCACCCATAGACATAGTAGTTATCGTGAGTATAAAGCAAACCGTAAACCGACACCTGATGAATTGCAGGTACAAATTCCCCTGATTTACAAAATCGTCAGGGCATTTAATATTCCCATTTATGCAGCTAAAGGTTACGAGGCAGATGATGTAATTGGTACCCTGGTGAAATTGCTATCAGACAAACCAGTTGAAGTTGTTATCGTGACCGCAGACAAAGATATGGAACAGTTGCTAAATCCGAAGGTAAAGATTTTACATGCAAAAAAAGGAGAAATGATTGACCAGGAGTCTCTTTTTAAAGGAAAGGGTATACGGCCAGAACAGGTAGTAGACGTACTGGCACTCTCAGGAGATAGTGCAGATAACGTACCGGGGGTGCCAGGTATTGGCGATAAAACAGCATTGGAACTTATCCAAAAGTGGGGTTCGTTGGAATCCGTGCTTATGAATGTAAATCTTATTACCGGAAAAAAAAAGGCAGGAAAACCTGCGATTATTTGCAGACCAGGCAAGGCTCTCTCAGAAACTGTTGGTGCTGTATCGTGACATTCCCATCTCCTTAGACATGAATGCATGCAAAGTAAACACCGCAGAAAATACTGAACTAAAAAACCTGTTCAGGGCATGTGGGTTTCAAACTCTTCTTGCGGATATGGTTGCAACGGCAAAGACCGAAGAAACACAATATCATCTGGTAGATACCATAGAAAAGTTTTATGAATTTCTTAATCTGTTGGTTGCACAGAGGATCTTTGCCATAGATTTAGAAACAACCAGCACGAATCCCCTTATCGCCAGGATCGTGGGAATTTCATTTTCCTGGCAGGCAAGAGAGGCGTATTATATACCATTAATGGTGCCGGAAGGAACAGCGTGTTTAAGTGCAGACATCGTACTTTCAAATATCCGGGCCGTTTTAGAAGATAAAAATATCAAGAAAATCGGGCAGAATATTAAATACGACCTCTTGGTATTTAGGAGGAATAACATTCTGTTGCAAGGGATTGTTTTTGACACGATGATCGCTTCCTATCTCCTGAATCCAGAGAAGAGGAATCACAACCTGGATGATATTGCCTTTGAGTATTTATCGTATAAGACCATAGCCACATCGGAGGTAATAGGATCAGGGAAAGAACAGATTACGATGGATCAGGCAGATGTTGCAAAGGTTTGTAAATATGCTTGTCAGGATGCTGATATTTCATTTCGTTTAGCCGATGTTATGGAGCCGCGTCTCAAAGAAGGTGCATTATCGGAGCTTCTTCAGGACATAGAGATACCTTTGCTCTATGTTTTGGCTGAAATGGAATGGAATGGGATAGGTTTAAACACTCACCTTTTGCACGAGATGTCCGATACTTTAACAGCGAAATTGCAGCAGATTGAAAAGGAAATCTATGCTTCGGCGGGATACGAGTTTAATATCAGTTCACCCAGGCAATTGAGCGAAGTTCTTTTCGAAAAACTTGAATTGCCTCGTCTCAGGCGCACCAAAACGGGCTTATCAACAGATGCAAATGTTTTAACCACCCTTGCGTGGCAACATGCCTTACCTAAGTTAGTCCTCGAATACCGTCAGCTTATGAAGTTAAAAAATACGTATGTCGATGCCTTGCCTGGCATGGTAAATCCCAACACTGGCCGCATACACACCTCATTCAACCAGACCGTAACAGCAACGGGACGGCTTAGCAGTAGCGAACCAAACTTGCAAAACATTCCAATTCGTACAGAAATCGGGAGACAGATTCGGCGTGCTTTTATTCCCTCAGGAAATGATACCATGTTTTTATCGGCAGATTATTCACAGATAGAATTACGTATTCTTGCGCATTTTTCCGAAGACGAGGCGCTGATGACGGCATTTCACCAGGACAAGGATATTCACTCGTCTGTCGCCGCTGCCATCTATGGTGTCCCGATAGAAAACGTGACCTCTGAGATGAGGCGCAATGCAAAGGCGGTGGATTTCGGAATAGTTTACGGACTGAGCGAATTTGGGCTTTCCCGCGATACAGGGCTATCACTGGAAAAGGCAAGGGAGTTCATTGACTCCTATTTTGCTTTATTCCAGGGGGTAAAAAGATTTCGAAACAAGGTTGTAGATCAAGCAAGGATCTGTGGTTATGTAAAAACTCTTTTTCATAGAAAACGGTTTATACCAGATATTTGTTCTGAAGATAAAAAACGCAGAAACCTTTCGGAACGCATTGCTGTTAATACGATTATTCAAGGCTCTGCAGCCGATTTAATCAAGGTTGCCATGAATAACATCCACACAAGATTGCAGGAGGGCGTCTATGGGGCGAAAATGCTCCTTCAAATCCACGATGAATTGCTTTTCGAGGTGCAAAAAGACACCATCACCTTGACGCGTTCCATGGTACAAGAAGAAATGAGTCGCGCTGTTATGCTAAACGTTCCAATCAAGGTAAATATAAAGACCGGGGTAAACTGGATGGAAACCGAGTGAACGTAAAGCCGAAGATTGTTGGCATAACTGGTGGAATATCAAGCGGAAAAAGTACCATTGCCCGCATGCTCGCTTCACTTGGTGCAGAGGTTATTGATGCCGATGAAATGTGCCATAAGCTCCTCACCATAAAAAATATAAAAGTTAAAATTACCGAAAAGTTTGGAAACAGTGTCCGTGACATCAATGGCAAGATAGACCGCTCACGGCTTGCAGAGATTGTATTTCAGGACAAGACCAGTTTAGATAGTCTGTGCAGTATCCTGCATCCCATTGTTATTGAACAGATACGATCGAGGATAGACGAAATAGAAAAACGGGGACGTCGCAAGGTTATTGTAATTGATGCGGCATTATTGGAGGAGTCTGATCTTGCTTTACTCTGTGATTTTGTCATCTTTGTAAATACTGGAAGAGATCACAGGGTAAGCAGAGGTAAAATCAGCCGTCACTGGCAAGAGGGTGAATTAGAAAGAAGAGAACGATATCAAATGAGTTTGGAAGACAAGAGAATGAAATCAGATTACGTCATTGATAATAATTTTACCGAGGAAAACACCTATAGACAAATAAAAGAATTTTGGCAACTTTATCTGGAAAAAAGCTGATTCTACCTATTTAGAGGGGGGGGTATACATGTTGGCAGCAAATGGAAAAAAAGAACCTGTGGTTGTAGATCAGGAAACAAACGAAAAATACGAAGAAATTAAGCGCGGTGAGATGCATATCACCGAGTTGCAGAAAATGACGATTAAGGAATTGCAGGAGACTGCAAAAAGTGAGGGGATTAAAGAGTATACAGGACTCAAGAAACAAGACTTGATTTTTAAAATCCTGAAAGAGAGGGTTAATCAGAACGGTCTGATGTATGGGGAAGGTGTTGTTGAGGTGCTTCCTGAAGGATTTGGATTTTTACGGTCGCCGGATTACAATTATCTGCCGTGTCCAGATGATATCTATATCTCTCCGTCCCAGATCCGCCGGTTTGGTATAAGGACCGGTGTTATTGTGTCAGGGCAGATCAGGCCACCGAAGGACACAGAAAGGTATTTTGCCTTATTGCGGGTAGAGGCGATAAATTTTGAAAATCCGGAAATCATGGGGGAAAAGATCGTTTTTGATGATCTGACTCCTTTGCATCCCACGGAAAGAATTTTTTTGGAAAAAAATTCAACCGAACTCGAAACAAGGATTATGGACCTGGTCACCCCGATTGGAAAGGGCCAGAGGGGCTTAATCGTTGCGCCTCCCCGGACAGGGAAAACCGTGTTATTGCAAAAGATTGCAAACAGCATTACCAAGAATCATCCCGAAGTGTACCTGATTATCCTTCTTATTGATGAACGGCCGGAAGAGGTAACCGATATGGCTCGATCGGTTGCAGCTGAAGTTATTGGATCGACCTTTGATGAACCGGCAAGCCGGCACATTCAGGTGGCTGAAATGGTGATTGAAAAGGCAAAACGAATGGTTGAATATGGTAAAGACGTTGTCGTTCTTCTTGATTCCATTACCAGGTTGGCGAGGGCATACAATACCGAGGTTCCTCATAGCGGGAAAATCCTTTCTGGCGGTGTGGATGCCAGTGCACTCCAAAAACCCAAGCGGTTTTTTGGTGCAGCAAGAAATATTGAAGAAGGCGGCAGTCTTACGATCATTGCAACTGCATTGATTGATACCGGGAGCAGAATGGATGAAGTTATCTTTGAAGAGTTTAAGGGAACGGGCAATATGGAACTGCATCTGGACAGAAAGCTGGCAGATCGCAGATTATTTCCCGCCATCGACATTACCCGCTCCGGCACCAGAAAAGAAGAGTTAATCGTAAATCCGGAGGAGATTAAACGCATGTGGATGCTCCGAAAGGTGCTCAACGAAATGAATCCTGTAGAAGCTATGGAATTGCTTAAAAACAGGTTGGCCAAATCAAAGACCAACGCTGAATTCCTCATGACAATGAATGTTACATAATAATTTTATTCGGAGTTTATGAACTGAGTATGTCCTCTCTTTTTACTTATGACAAAGCCGAAAAGGTTCTGGTGATGCTGCTTGCCGGTGGGCAGGGTGAACGGCTTTACCCACTGACAAAAGACAGAGCAAAACCGGCTGTTCCCTTTGGCGGCATTTACCGTATTATAGATTTTCCCTTAAGTAATTGTCTTAACTCAGGACTGAAGAAGATTTCAGTATTGACACAGTATAAATCCTATTCCCTGGACAGGCATTTGCGAATTGGATGGAATATTGGTAATTATGAATTAGGTGAGTTTGTTGAAACAATACCACCACAAAAAAGAACCAGTGATTTGTGGTACCAGGGGACAGCCGATGCTGTACATCAGAATATCTACGTATTAGAAAGGGAAAGACCAGAAAAAGTCCTGATCCTGGCGGGTGACCATATCTACAAAATGGATTATCGTGAATTAATAACATTTCATGAATCAAAGCATGCGGACGTAACGATACCCTGTATAGAGGTTCCATTAAATGAGGCGAACCGTTTTGGAATTGTAAGCATTGATAATG
The DNA here is from genome assembly GCA_002009475.1 of Candidatus Brocadia carolinensis. GTDB lineage: Bacteria > Planctomycetota > Brocadiia > Brocadiales > Brocadiaceae > Brocadia > Brocadia carolinensis. The sequence continues at coordinate 21,460 of AYTS01000064.1, forward strand.
AACTGCAAATTACGGATTTTGTGGAAAAGCCAGCCCATCCAAAGCCGATGCCTTCAAATCCAAATGTTGCACTGGTATCTATGGGAATATATCTGTTCAATACGGAGGTATTGGTAAAACAGATAATCGAGGACGCAAAAAAAGATACCAGTCATGATTTTGGAAAAAATATTATTCCATCCATGATTGCTACAAACCGCTTGTTTGCCTATATATTTAATGATAAAAACAATAAAGCGGTGAAATATTGGAGGGATATCGGGACGCTCGATGCTTACTGGGATGCGAATATGGATCTTGTTCAGGTGGAACCTATTTTTAACCTCTACGATACCTCCTGGCCAATTCGTACGTATTATGAACAGTTTCCTCCGGCAAAGACCGTGTTTTCAGAGCAGTTCCCCGGGGGGAGGTGCGGTATCGTTTTGAATTCCCTGGTTTCTCACGGCGGTATTATTAGCGGAGCGCGTGTGGAGAAGTCTGTTATATCACCAAACGTGAGAATTGAAGATCATTCTGAAGTCTATGATTCAATTATCATGGAGGGGGTTCGTATTGGTAAAAATGTCAAAATCCGGAATACCATTATTGATAAATTAGTCGTAGTGCCGGATGGTAAACAGATCGGATATAATCCTGAAGAAGATGCCAGACAGTTCACCGTTACAGAACGAGGTGTCGTTGTAGTTCCCAAAGGGTTGCCTTTGCTTTAACCTGTGAGTTTCAAGCACACGGTAGCATTTTTCTCCTCACTTCAAAAAACACCCTTATTTTACAAGCCAAATCAACACATCGCATCAGTTCAAGTACAAAGCTGCAATCTATTTCGTCAGTTACGTCAATTTATAATAAATTTATTATTTTGTGTTTTGTTTTTTATTTTTGTTTTTTATAATACACCCGCTCTACTTCCCCAAGAATAACGAATATCGTTATACGCATGCTCGAGCTAACAGAAAATAATCTGAACAAAAATATTTTCAAATTAAGTATTCCATTAGTTCTCGAAAATATTTTTCATATGAGCGTTTTTGTCTCAGATACCATTATGATAGCTCGTTTGGGAACAGAGTCTATAGCAGCAGTGGGCCTGGCAGGTACCGTTTACTTTGTTGCCTCCATGGTCTTCTCTTCCCTCAATATTGCCTCTGCAAGTATTATTGCACGACATGTTGGGGCAAAAGAAATGGGGAAAGCGCAGATAGTAGCAGGGCAGTCAATTCTCTTGTCTCTTATGCTGGGTGTTGCCGTCTCACCGTTTTTAGTTGTTTTTGCGAGAAAACTGTTGGTAGTAATGAGTGCAGAGCCAATAGTTATAGACCTCGGAGTTGGTTATCTCCAGATTGTCAGCGGTTTTATGGTGCTTCGGCTTATCATGCTTGCATGCAGCGGGATACTTCGTGGAGCAGGTGACACCAAGACGCCTATGAAGGTAACCCTGGTCATTAATATTATCAACGTTCTGTTTAATTGGTTGTTAATCTATGGCATTGGACCATTTCCGAGACTAGGTGTTTCCGGGGTAGGGTATGCTACGGTAATTTCATATTCTATTGGTACCGGCCTGCTCGTGAAAAAACTCTTTGAAAAAGAGGCTGTTATTACCATATCGATCCAGCAGATGGTCCGATTACATATCGAGTCCCTGCGGAGAATTATCCGTATCTCTATTCCGGCTGCCATTGATACCTTCTTAACACAGATGGGATTTTTGTTTTTTACTAAAATTGTTACCATGCTTGGTACCGTGTCACTGGCTGCACACGAGATTGCGCTGCGGATTGAATCAATTTCCTTCATGCCGGGATTCGCGCTTGCCGTCTCAACTGCTACTTTAGTGGGACAGAGTCTCGGAGCAAAGAATGTTAACCTGGCATTGCTCAGTATGAAACGCAGTTGCTGTTTTGCCCTTGTACTGATGGGATTTTTTGCCTTAATTTTCATTCTATTGCCAGAACAGATCGTTGGGTTATTTCGACCAGAAGCCAACGTGTTTTCGTTGGCTACCATTTGCCTCATGATTTCAGCTATTGAACAGCCTGCTTTAGCGATCTATATGGTCTATTCAGGCGGTCTTCGTGGCGCAGGCGACATGGTGAGTCCCATGATTGTAGCCATTGTCGGTACTTTGTGCCTCCATGTTCCCCTGGCATATGTATTAGGTATTACTTTTCAGTTGGGTTTAGCAGGGGTATGGCTTGGGGCAGCAATAGACTGGATTGTGCGGGCTGTTGCCATCTATATCTTATATAAAAAAAGGACGATGGAGGAATATTATGGTGTGAAATTACCAGCTAAGCAAGCTACGTGTAAGAACACGAAAGAAGTAGCCAATCAAGTTGAAACACAAAATCAGAATTAGCAACGAATCCAAAGGATAAAATCAGGATTTGTATTGACTTACCATAAAAAAGTATTAGCATGATTTTCTATACTGTTTAAAAAATCGATTGTTTAGGTGTATAATATGCTGATAAAGTACCGTATGAGAAGTAAAAATTTATTGAATATCCTGTTTGCCTCACTTTTTCTCCCCTATTTTCTTTTATGTCTCACTTTGGGGGGTTTCCATGGGGATATTTTTAACGAGAAACAATGTAGTCACACAAAACAATTACAATATCAAAATAGTCATGATTATCAAATTGGAATTTTAAAGGATGTATCACAACATCACTCCGAAACATGTCAAATCTGTCAATGGTTGAAGACTCCTTCAAGTACAGCATATTTTTTAACAGTAAATGAACAATTCGATTTTGTATACGTTAGTTCTCCGCGAGATTCCAAACCAATACTCCCGTCTTTATCTATCCATAAATTTACCATTCGTCCACCTCCTTATTCCTGTTTTCCTGTGTAAGAAGTCATTTTTCTTGTTAAGGCATAAAGGTGTGGTTTAGAAGTATCGATACGACCTGCATTTCCTAGTGTAATCCTTTCCCTTAAATGATTTTTCCAATAAAGAGCGTCGATATCACAAAGAGTATTTTACAATCCACTCTCAGCTCTGCTGATATCTGGAAATTCTTAACATTACCGAGCAGCTTATAAGTTTACTTTAAAATGTTTTCTTCCGGAGAGTAGTTATGAGAAGACTACGCTATTTACTTGTATTTTATCTGTTTATCATAAGTATTTCGTATGCTTACAGCGAAACGATTTCTACACATGATAAAGATTCCCAACAGATGGATTGTAAAGAAGAACAGGAAGAAAGTCCTGAAGTGTCAGAAGAAATCCGTATTAGAAAGGACGAATTTGACGAGATCGTTGAACAGCTTCAGGGCATGAAAGCCCTTCTTGAGAATATGAAACAGGATTACGAAGTGCGGTTAAACGAGATGCAAGAAAAGATTGCTGTTCTTGAGAAAGAAAGAACGCAAATGGAAGAAAAAGCATTTCAGCCAGGAATTCCTGCAAAGGTTCCCGGCACAGGAACCGAAAATGTTCGTATAAAAGGAGAGGATTACGAATCGGTTGTAGGAAAGCTTCAGGAAATGGAGACAAACCTTGGAAATGTTGAAGCAGATTACGATTCCAGATTAAAAAAAATAGAAGAAACCCATAATGCTAATCTTGAAGAAATGCAGCAAAACGTTGCCGTTTCTCCTCAGCCGGCAAGCCCTGAACCTGAAAAGTGGTCGCCTGCACAACCTATCGCACTATTGAGCGCAGGAAAAAGTTATATGAATATTTCGTTGGACGGGTTGTTTGCCGCGGCAGGTTCTACCGCGGAAGACTTAGAAACTCTTGAGGCAGGCGGACACGATCCCAACCAGCGGGGATTTACCTTACAAAATTTAGAAACAACTATGGATGGAGCAATAGACCCTTATTTTAAAGGTCAGGCGAATATTATCTATCAAATCGATAATGAAGGAGAATCATCTCTTGAAGTAGAAGAGGCATTTTTGACGTCAATGTCATTGCCGTTGAATTTACAAGTGAAAGCAGGCACCTTCTTTACCGAATTTGGGAGACTAAACCCAGTTCATCCTCATGCCTGGGACTTCGCGGATCAGCCGTTAGTCAATGGCCGATTTTTAGGTCCCGATGGGCTAAGGAATCCTGGAATGCGGCTTTCATGGCTTGCTCCCACGAGCGTCTATACAGAATTATTTTTTACTATACAGGATAGTCAGGGAGATACCGCGTATAGCTTCAGAAATGAAGATGCTCTCTTTGGGCGTGAGGCCACAGATACACGCGTACGTGCAATGGAAGACATGCTCTATACTCCACGGATTACAACTTCTTTTGATGTGACGGATGAGACGACTGTTTTGTTCGGTGCCTCAGCTGCCTTTGGACCAAATTCTACAGGAAAGGATGAAGATACCCTGATTTACGGACTTGATATGTTCTGGAAGTGGAAATCTAAATATGCCGCAGGGGGGTTCCCCTTTGTAACCTGGCAGACAGAGGTTATGGGCAGACGTTTTGAAGCCGGTGAGGATATAAATGCCGGTTTATCAGACGAAGTAATGCATAATTGGGGTACGTATTCACAAATTGCCTGGGGATTTAAAAAACGGTGGATAGCCGGACTGCGCGGGGATTATGTAGATGGAGAAGAGGAAGCAGTGGATCCTCTTGGATTTGAACGCTGGCGACTCTCTCCGAATCTCACGTTTTATCCATCGGAATTTTCGAAAATTCGGTTACAATATAATTATGATGATATCCTCAAAAATGATAGCACAGAACATTCCGTATTTCTCCAGTTTGAATTTTTACTGGGTTCACACGGGGCACACAAATTTTAAAAACTATTGGTCACAACTTTAAGAGGAATATAATTATGAAAACAGCCTATCAAGTACTAATCCTTTGTATTTTATTTGTAGTAAGCTGGGTATCTGTTGTCCATGCAAAATTAAACATCGTTGCAACGACCCCCGATTTAGGTTCCATTGTCAGGGAAATTGGAAAGGACAAAGTTGAGGTGACCAGCATTGCAAAACCTACGGAAGACCCTCATTTTGTGGATGCGAAACCGAGTTTTATTGTAAAACTTAATAAAGCGGATATGCTAATCGATGGAGGATTGCAACTAGAAATTGGATGGTTGCCAAATTTAGTCACTGGCGCAAGAAACCAAAAAATACTGCCTGGTAATCCTGGATATGTAGTTGCCTCTGCGGGAGTACCTGTCTTAGAGTTGCCTGCTTCACTTGACCGTGCCAGGGGTGACGTCCATCCCCTTGGAAACCCCCATTTCATGCTCGATCCATTGAATGGGAAAATTGTTGCAACGCAAATTTGTAATCGGCTATGTCAAATTGATGAGAAAAATGGTAGCTATTATAAAATTAATTTAAAAGATTTCGTTGCAAGGTTAGATCAGAAATTTTCAGAATGGCAAAAAAAGACTGAGCCATTTCATGGTACAAAAATAGTTACCTATCATAAAACATTCCCGTATTTTGCAAAACGATTTAATCTCATTGTTGTGGGAACACTTGAGCCAAAGCCGGGAATTCCTCCCTCTCCAGCCCATATTAATCAGCTTATCCCCATGATGAAAAATGAAGGGGTGAAACTCATTGTGATTGAGCAGTTCCGGGAACGTAAAATACCCGAATTTGTTGCAGAGCAAACAGGGGCAAAGGTTGTTATCCTGCCAATAATGGTAGGGGGGGTAAAAGAAACAGATGACTATCTATCCTTTTTTGATTATACTATTAACCAACTTGTGTCGGCATTGAACGCTAAATCTTAAGTGGGTCCTCTTCCGGCGTCGTTTGCATGCTTTGTGGAAGATTATTTTTTAAACAACCATGATTACAAACAATTGTATTACTTTGAAAGATGTAGCTATAGGTTATAGCCGGCGTCTTCTCCTTACCGATATTAATTTTTCCCTAAAAGCAGGGGAGTTTACCGTTTTGTTTGGACCAAATGGCTGTGGTAAAACCACCTTGTTTAAAACTATCCTACGGATTATCCCACCAATCCAGGGAACTATTACTTATGGAGGGGATAGTTATCCAAGATTTGGTTATGTTCCTCAGCGACAGACATTGGATGAAATATATCCATTTACGGCGGAAGAGGTGGTCTTCATGGGTACATTCGGACAATCAAAACCATTCTGTCCTGCTACCAGCGCCATTCGTATCTGGATAGAGCAGTGTTTAAAGGATGTCGGAATGCTGGAGGCGAGAAAACAACTGTTTTCTGAATTATCGGGAGGCCAGAGGCAACGCATACTTATAGCGCGTGCGCTGGCTACAAAACCAGATATTCTCGTGCTGGACGAGCCGGTCACCGGTGTCGATATTCTTGCGCAGCGGATGATTATGGAGCTTATTACGCTGTTGCACAAAAAGCGGGAATTGACGATCGTCATGGTTACTCATCAAATTCATAGTATTCCCAAGTGGATAGACAAATTAATTTGGATTAATAACAATAAGATGATGATTGGTAGTTCTCTTGATATCCTTGCGCCCTTGATTGCTGAAGAAGCGTCACCCCAGGGAACTTTGTGGCATTGACCGGATTGCGTATAGAAAACCTAATAAAACTCGTTTCCCCTTGGTTTGTTTACGATACCCTTAAACTATGGAACAACTCCTGGAAATACTAAGTCCGCATTTTCTTTTAAAAAATTCTCTCTATGCCGGATTGATTGTTGGGTTTGTGTGTCCGCAGGTAGGGATATTTTTCGTATTACGCCGTATGGTACTTTTGGGCATTGCCTTGCCTCAGGTATCAAACGCAGGAATTACCTTCGCTTTTTTATTGCACACGGTAGGATTCCATTTTCTTCCCCATATGGAATCTGAAAAGTTTATGGCGCTGACTGGTTCTGTGTTCTTCACACTTGTTGCCATATTTATTTTGGCTATTCTTGAACGCAGAAGAAAGGGTTTTACCGAAAACCGCATTGGGTTTACCTATGCAATTGCAGGGGCTGCTTCCATATTATTTGTTTCATGGAATCCTCACGGACAAACGGAGGTGCTTTCTCTGCTCAAAGGAGAGATTGTTTCCGTCCCGGATATCTATCTGTGGCTGATGCTTGCTATTTATGGCACCATTTTCATCTGTTTGGTCGGGTTCCACCGTAGCTTTGTCGTAGTGTCCTATGATGCAGACATGGCTACTACGATTGGCAAAAGGGTAATACTCTGGGATGTGCTGCTCTATCTTATCATTGGTGTAGTTATCTCGTTTGGTGTGATGACTGTTGGTCCGCTGGTCATCTTTGGCTTTCTGCTGATACCAGCAATTACCGCCAGAATGATCACGCGCGGGATACTTCCTTTTTGCATCGTTTCTTCAATCATTGGCGTTGTTGCTTCCTTCCTTGGTTTTTACATTTCTTATTGTTATGATCTCCCCACAGGCCCTACGGATGTTGTCTTGCTCAGTGCAATACTCCTGTTCTCATTCCTTGGGAAAATGGTTTTCACTTGGATAAGTAAGGTAAATCAATAGGCGGACAATCGTTAAAATAATTTTTTTTAAAGCCAGAGACGGAAATATTTGATAAACTTTATGCCCACAGGTTATTTCCAGGTCAAATTACAGGAGAAAGGGTAGTGAATACGAAGAAATTAGCAGGTGCAATGGTCGGGAGTTTTTCCATGACAATCTTAATGCTTCCAGACTGTTGTTTTCCAAAGGAGGGGACGGTTGCCGTTGAAAGTAAAGGTAAAACTCAGGGCGAACAACGATTAGATCGTGTTAATGTCGCTAAAGAGCTGTATAACCAGGGATTGAACTATGCTCAATATGGACTTTTTGATGAAGCGATTGAAATGTATAAGAAGGCGCTTGCCAAAAATCCCAGTTTCCCTGATGTATATAATAAACTTGGTGTTGCATATACACAAAAAAGCATGTATGACAATGCCATTGAAGCCTTTCAGAAGGCGATTGAACAAAAACCCAAAGATGTCGAAGCCCATTATAATCTTGGTTCGGCGTATTTTGATAAAGGCGCCTTTGATAACGCTATTACCGCATTTCAAAAACCATTCCAATTGAATCCTGAGTACCGGTCAGCCTATTCCCTTCTGGGTATTGCTTATACAAAAGTTGGTAAGTATGATGATGCAATTCAGATATTAAAGAAGCGTATAGAATTTGATCCAGACCTTGCAATTGCCCATTCGAACTTAGGCATTGTGTATTCAATGAAAGGAATGGATAAGGAAGCCTTGGCTGAATATAATAAAGCACTGGAAATTGACCCACGCCATGAAAGTGCACTGTATAACATGGCGCTGTTCTATGATAAGGCTGGAAATACAGATAAAGCTATCGAGTATTTTTCCAAAGCGGTTGAAATGAATGTGAGTAACGCGGATGCTCAATATCGGTTGGGAAAGAATTATATGAAGAAAAAGAAATATGACGATGCAATTAACGCCTTTCAGACGGCTGTAATGTCTGATCCAAACAACGTGGAAATTTACAACGATCTTGGCGTTGCCTATAAGGCCAAAGGCATGGCTAAAGATGCAGAGGGCTACTTCTCACTGTATAAAAAAAAGAGCGCAAAAGGGAAATAGATATTTCGTGCCTTCTTGAGAATTTCCCAGAATCCCTTAATTATGTGGAGAGTCAGGAACATGACGGTTTAACCGGTTTCAGCAGCTTTGACGGGTAAAACATCCTTTTCCCTGAATTCCTGTTTCAACTTGAAGGCTTGATAAATTTGTCTAAGGTTACAAAATTGCACTACTGCATAGAAACACATAATCTTACAAAGCGGTATCCGCTAATAACGGGATACGGTGGTTTGTTCATGCATCCCTTTAGAAAGAAGGAAACCACAGCCATTCGGAATGTAAATATCCAGATAAAAAAGGGTGAGTTGTTTGGTCTTCTTGGTTCAAATGGAGCAGGCAAAACCACATTGATAAAGATCCTTTGTACTCTGGTGCTTCCTTCTGCGGGAAGCGCATTTGTTAACGGCCTGGAAGTTACCAGGGATGAAAAAAAAATAAGAAAAATAATTGGTTATGTCGTAAGCAATGAGCGTAGCTTCTATTGGAGGCTTACGGGAAGGCAAAACCTCACATTTTTTGCAAAACTGAATAACATTCCTCGCCATGAGGCACGGGTGCGGATAGAGCACTTGTTGTCATTTATGGAACTAACACGCGATGCCAACAGGATGTTTAAGGACTATTCCACGGGGATGCGACAAAAGTTGGCGATTGCCAGGGGGCTTCTTACTGACCCTGAGATTATTTTTATGGATGAACCTACCAATGGGTTGGACCCTGTTTCAGCGCAAAAATTACGAAAATTAGTAAAGGAAAAATTCGTTGAAGAGGAGAAAAAGACCGTAATATTTGCAACCCACAACCTGCATGAGGCCGAGGAACTGTGTGACCGCATTGCTATCATCCACAACGGAGAAGTAAAAGTCGCCGGTATCGTGGGTGATATAAAAAGGGAATTCAACTCAGAGAAAGGATATGTCATAGAGTTGAAGCGCCCAGAAACCGATTTGCTGGAAAGGATTTATCGTATAGCCCATGTTAAGAAAGTTGTAAAGACAAAAGACGGCTCTTTGCCTGATACCATTCAAATTGAAATCAAAACCGAAACCAGAGAGGGCCATGAGGACGTATTTCAGATAATAAAAGAAATCGTAGACATGGGGGGCAAGATATGTTCTTTCTACGAGAAAGAAATCTCCTTGAGAGAGATGTTCTCGCGGGTGGTAGAGAAAAAGTAAAAAACGGGGGGGGTACTTACCGTGGTCCTATTTATAGAAAAAGCACTTGCATTTGTCTGGAAAGACTTTGTTAATGAGACAAGCTATAAATTTGCATTCTTTATGCAATTCTTTGGAATACTCATCACAACCGTAACGTTTTTCTACCTCTCAAAGCTCCTGGGAGAAGTTGGAATATCCTATCTCAAACCCTATGGAGGAGACTATTTTTCGTTCGTTCTTATTGGAGTTGCGTTATTTACCTACCTCAAGGTATCCATGGATAGCCTTTCGAACAGTATTCGAGAAGGGCAAATGCTTGGAACACTGGAAGCCCTGCTGGTAACGCAGACAGAGATCCCCGCGATAATACTCTCTTCATCCCTGTATAGTTTCATATTTGCATCGTTTAAAGTGGCAGTGTACTTGTTATTAGGGGCATTTGTATTTGGTGTCAATATGGGCAATGCGAACCTCCCAGGGGCATTCCTTATCCTGCTTCTCACCATTATCTCTTTCAGCAGTTTTGGCATAATCTCAGCCAGCTTTGTTATGGTATTAAAAAAAAGGAGATCCGGTAAGCTGGCTGCTTACTAATATTTCCGGGATTTTGGGAGGGCTGTACTATCCGGTCTCTGTCCTGCCTGCGTGGCTTCAAAAGGTATCGTATGTGCTGCCGGTTACCTATTCCCTGAACGGCATGAGACTGGCCTTACTCAAGGGATGTTCTTTCCGCACCCTCATGCCCGACATGGTAGCATTGATGGCGTTTTCGGGTATCATGCTGCCGTTGAGTATTTTTGCGTTTCGGTTTGCCGTCAAGAAGGCGAAGAGCGACGGGACCCTGACGCAGTATTAGAACAATCTTCCGCCAGAATCAGTAAGGAAGACATGGCACGGAAGATACAAACGGAAGATACAAGAAGAAGATAGGGCAAAAGAAGGTATTATTGGTATAGGAAAGGGCGTTGAACGCTGTGTATCTTTTGATGTCCGTGGGAATAAGGAGAAGCAGAAGTTCGAGATGGTGGCTCGGGAACGTAAAGGTTTGTTTCTTTCCTTTTGCTACCAACACAAGGAATTTGGATTTATGCATGTCCGGATTCAGACGTGGTTCCCCTTTCAGATACAAATTTATATCAACGGACGTGAATGGTTGTGTAAACGGCTGGATAGTAAGGGCATTGGTTATCGGAGATACGATAATGGTATTATTCATGTTGATGATGTAAAGAGGGCGCGGGAGATAGAGAAGGGGTTTATTCATGTCAATTTTGCGAAGGCATTTGATGCTCTTGCCCGGCAAATAAATTCCATTGTGCCTCGAATCAAAAAGATATTTTCCCGAGGATATTATTGGGTGCCGGATCAAGGGGAATATGCTACTGATGTGATGTTCAAGGATCGGCAAAGCCTCCTTGAGATTTACCCTGAACTGGTAGAGCATGCCTTGGTGAACTTCAATGCCTCTGATGTCATGACCTTTTTGGGGAGAAAGTTTACATGCTGTCCGAGAATGTTGCAGTAAATAAGAATAAAAGACAAAGGAAAGGGTGTGTAAATTAAAATACGATCGATAAACAAGTCAGGAAACGTTTAAGATTTTTCCATACAAATTATAATTTTGTATTTTCGTATGAAAAAGTACCTGAAACTGCTCAAGGAGGGCTTGTTTTCCTTGTATTACCTTATACCGTGGCGAGCCTTATTCCCAATTTCAGCATCTTTTTTAAATTCCATCCAATACACATCAGTTTAAACTCCGCACGGACTTTTTCCCGTCCTCGCAAGAGAAAGTTTCGATACCCAACGTTAAATTTCAGATGCCCAAAGACGGGTTCAATGATATACTGACGCATAAAATATTTTCGCCTCCCCTCATCCGATATCAGCTTTTCTCTCATCTTTTGTAAAAGAGGTTCACGAATATCTATGAGGAGTTCTCTTGCCTTTGCCTTCGTACATAATGATCGCTTCTGACATGCCCCACACTCCGTCCCCTTGTAAACCTTATGATTCCACTGACGACTCTCATACTAAGATGCATTCAAATGAATACTAACAATCCAGTCGAAGCCAGCTACCCCAGCGACTTTTTTCTCGTCATTTTCTAGCGTGAGTTTATTACAAAAAAGGGCATAAAGGAGTGGCCATAAGCTGCAACCTGCGACATCACAAGGGGTTTACGGCTATTTTTGTTTGGCAAAATATGTATACACTGAATAAGATAAGAATTATATTGAATATTATTGCGTAATAACGTACAATATAAGGCATATATAGCAGTTATGTATACACTAACTATAAGCGCTTATGGCTACCATCCAATCAAAAAACTCCAGGGGTTATAAGTATTGGTATATTGTTGAGTCACGGCGGGTAAATGGCAAGCCGAGGCCGGTTGTTTTGGCTTATCTTGGCAAGGCAGACGATTTATTAAAGCGCCTGCAAGGCCTTGCCGGGGGAGTACGGCTTAAGTCTTATTCCCATGGTGCGGTAGCAGCATTACTCAACGTCGTCCATGCCCTGGATGTCCCTGCAATAATCAATCAGCATACAAAATCACCACGGCCGTATAGAGCTGAAAAACCGGCCAGAAACAACCTGACCACGGGAAGCACTCTTTTGCTGGGCGCAATGGGAAGAGTTTGCATGCCTACCAGCAAAAGGGGTTGGTGGAGTTGGGCAAAAACGACGAGTGTTGAGTATTTACTCAGACATAGTTTGAGTAAAATAGACAGCCAGCATTTTTGGGATTTGATGGATGCACTTCCCGTAGAAGCCATTGCAAAAATAGAGCGTGAATTAGTTGAAAAAACATTTAAAATATATAATCTTCAAAGTGACACCCTGTTTTTTGATACGACAAATTTCCTTGCTTACATTGACACGACGAATCGGAGATGCACGATTGCTCAGCGAGGGAAAAATAAACAAAAAAGATACGATCTGAGACAAATAGGGTTGGCGATGGTAGTTACCCGCAATGATATGATACCGTTGTTTCACCATACCTATCAGGGGAACATGGCAGATGCAGCAGTTTTCAGGGACGTTATCGAAACGATAAAAGACAGGATGGAAGGATTAGGATTAGACCGTGAAAAGCACACCGTTGTTTTTGATCGTGGAAACAATTCCAGAAATAATATGGCTATTGTGGAGAGATTGTTATTGCATTATGTTGGGGCGCTTACACCGTACCATCACAAGCAGTTGGTACATGAGGCTGTGGACAATTTCAAGGAATACGATGTTGAGGGCAGCAAGATGCAGGTATACCGGGATAAACGAGTGCTCTGGCAACAAGAAAGAACGGTTGTTGTGTTTATTTCTGAGAAATTAAAGGCTGGGCAAGTAAGGGGAATGTATCAATCCCTGGAAAAGGCAGAAAAACAGTTGAGACAATTGCAGCAGAAGCTGTGCAATCCCAAGGCGAAGATGCGGGACAAAGAACACCTGGAGAATACGCTAAGAACATTAGTTAAAGGGCAATTTACGAAGAATCTTATTGATTGGTCATTGCAAGAGATGTCTGAAGGTAAGTTTCACTTGGAATTTTCTATCCATCAGAAAAAGCTCGAAGAAATCGAAGGGGAACTGGGATTAAGGATTCTCATGACAGACCGTCACGATTGGGGCACGGGTGACATTATAAAAGCCTACTATGGCCAGTCGAAGATTGAACACGCCTTTAGAAATCTCAAGAACCCCTATCACCTTGCTTTAAAACCTCAGTTTCATTGGACGGATCAGAAAATCAGGGTGCATTTCTTTATTTGTGTCCTCGGATATCTCTTGGCTGCCATTGTATGGCATCAGGCAAAAGCACAGGCACAATTTAAAGAAACTTTGGACACCCTGTTCGATACCCTGAATAATGTAAGACTTGTCACGATGCTGGAAGAAACAAAAACCAGAGGAAGGGTCAAGGCGAGATATAATTTGGAAGAAATGTCTGATGAAGAAACCCTGATAATGAATGCGCTGGAAATTAAGGATTTTCACAATAATCGCCCGAAATTCCAGGGTGTCAGTGTATACAACTAATACCCTGCCTAACCAATTGATTCTATTGGCTTTATAATGCTTTTGGCCTTCGGTTGTAATAAACTCACGCTAGGGATATGTAACCGTGTTACTTTTCACCCGAATGATTTCATATCGCTCGATCTTCCGGTAGAGGGTCATCCGGGACCAGTGAAGCTTTCTGGCTGCCTCTGCCTTATTCCACCTGGTAGATAAGAGAACGGCAAGCAAACGATCCTTCTCATCCTGAGAATGCATTCTCGCATCGATAACCCAACTGCGGAATCTTTCCGGCAGGTCTTGAAACGTTATCCATTGGGTGTGAGTACTGACCATAACTGCCTCTAAAAGATTCTTCATCTCCCGGACGTTGCCAGGCCAATCATAGGTGTGGAAAAACACCAGCGTATCGCTGGAGAACCCTTTCACATCACGTCCGAAACGCTTGTTTAATTCACGCACGTAGTGATCCAGCAATACGGGGATATCCTCTCTCCGCTGTTTCAACGGTGGCAGATGAATATTCGCCACATTGAGCCGATAAAAGAGATCCTTTCTGAAGCTGCCTTCAGAAACCATCTCCTCCAGATTTTTATTGGTTGCCGCAACGATCCTGATATTTAAAGGGATATTCCCCTTCCCGCCTAACCGTTGTATCTCCTTGCTTTCTATGGCCCTCAGGATCTTTGCCTGGTGGTAAAGACTCATATCTCCAATCTCATCGAGGAAGACGGTGCCGCCCTCTGCCTGTTTCAGTTTGCCTTCTTTCAGGGTATCCGCCCCGGTAAATGCCCCTCGTTCATAACCAAAGAGTTCGCTTTCCAGGAGGCCGTCAGGTATGGCAGTGCAATTGATGCAGACGAAAGGTTTCCTATTTCTCGAGCTGTTCTTGTGAATAAGTTCAGCCGTCAGTTCCTTCCCCGTGCCGGTTTCCCCGGTAATGAGCACGTTGCTGTCCGTCTGGGCCACCTTCCCGATGTACGTCTTGATCTCCCTCATCGGCAGGCAGTCGCCTACGAATGTCTCTGCATCGAAAATGGACTGCCGTGAGGTTTCCTGCATTCCAGCAGATGCGTGAAAAGAAAGTCCGGAAAGACACCTGCGAACACTTGCAGCAAGTGCCTCAAACGAAACGGGATGTTTGAAATAATCGTTTATCCCAAGTTTTAAGGCGGCTATGGCAAGCTCTTCGGTTCCTTCGTGCGTGATCAGGATAAGGGGAACAGCGCTATTCCCCTGACGGATCTCCTGTGCTATCTGCATACTATTCCAGCCACCATCAAGCGATCCAACGATGACAAGATGAATGATGCTGCATTGAATGATTCCGATGGCTTCCGTCTTGTTTGACGATTCAATACTCGTATACCCCTCCAGAAGCAAAAACCGTTTCAGTTCCTCCCGAAATGCATCATTTCGTTCCACGATTAAAATTGTTGGTGTCTTCATAGGCTGGCCATCCTTTTCCTTTTCTGAAATAACTGCTACCGTAATAATTATTCAGCTTATCTTCAAACACTACCATCCATAGCAAATAAAATCAGGCAATAAACACAAAAAGTGAGTGGGTAAGGGCGCTCTCTTTTTTTTTGTGCTTAACAAAAATGCATCGCTAAAATGTGCCTGACCAGTCAAACGAATTCGTTTCGCCCTTTCAGGGCTGACCACGATATTTTCGATTTGCAGAGGGCTTCACCCCCTGATAAATACTGCCTGCCCTTCGGGCATAAAGGGTAACATCCCGGTATTTCGTGAGACAAAACAGAGTCATTTTCCAATTAGGCCTTCGGCTATCTTCTCCCATAATCCCTCCGTTTACTGGCTTACAGTTGGACAATTTTTTTGCTGGACAAATCATCCATAATCAGATTGATGAGTACTCGTTGTCAGAGAAACACCTATCAAAATATCAGCAAGCCTTCGTATTCCCCTCCACATTACCTCCACGCCAGGTTCTCTCCCTTTGCCCTTTATAAATCCCCCAAGCGTTGCAATAATAAGAATTGCATCACGCAATGATAAACTCTTCCCCTTATTTGCCGCATATTCTCCACGGTATTTGATCAGCTTTAAAACTTCTATTTCCTGCTCACGAAAAAACAAATCACTGGCAACCCCCGGCGTCTCTCTGCCTTGCATGGTTAAATACATCAACCGCCACGCCGTAATCATATCAATGGTTAAGCACCTCTCCAGCCTATCCAGACTCCCCAGCCTCCTGTCCTCACTCCTGCGACCACTCTTTAATATCTTGTGAAACACCTCTATCCGAAATCGTACCGTATACCACTGCACCTTTTCACAGGTTT
>AYTS01000065.1 GCA_002009475.1 Candidatus Brocadia carolinensis
AAAAAACTCGGAGTTGATCCACAGGCGATAAAAAGAAAGCGGATAAACCTTCAAAAAAACAGCTTTGTAGTGAGGAAAATATTTGAAGACCCTTGTATACCAGCTACTTATGCTCTTAAATGCGTAACTTAGGTTAGGAGCGGCCACGATAACAAGCTTTCCATCTTCCAGCGACACCTCAACCGGTGAATTCTGTTTCCGTCCTGCTTCATGAGCAAACGATTTTGGAATGCGCAACGCAAGGCTATTTCCCCATTTTTGCAGACGAGTTTTCATCGAAACACATCCGTTCTGTGTATCTACAAAAAAGACACATACATTTGCGATGTTTTTCAATGTTAAATTGTCGCGTAAGCTATAGATAGTTTTTGAAGTTTACCAGTTTACTGGTACAATAGGTACGTTATTATTTGATAAACTGTGGATTAGGAAGAATGGTGTATTTTAAAGAAACAGTCACAACAAAAACTGAGGAAAGAACTATGTCGGATATACTCAAACCCTTGCGGAAAACACTACGCTTACCATGGAATGCACAAAAAGGCATAAGAAATCTCATGCTGATTATCGTAATATCCCTCTGGATAGAATGTCTTTCGTGTTACGGTGAAGATCAGAACAACCAGATAGTATCTCTGTTCAAAGAAACACAACAAGCCTCGGTATTCTACCTCGATAATGGCATGGAAGTGATCCTTGTGGAAAATCATGCCAGTCCCATGATTGCAGCGGTTGCTATCGTTAAGACCGGCAGCAGGAATGAAGATGAGGCCACCAACGGGTCGGCACATTTCCTTGAACACCTGTTATTCAATGGCACAAAGACGCGCAATCAGAAACAGATCTATGACGAAATGGATTTTTATGGTGGTTACAACAACGCCCATACCGGCCCGGACTACACTAATTATATGATCCTCATGCCAAAGGAATACATCGCTCAGGGGATGGATATCCAGGCGGATATGCTCTTCAATTCGACCCTGCCCGAAGAAAAGTTTGAAAAGGAGCGTGGCATTGTGATTGAAGAAATCGGCAAGGACGCAGACAATCCCGGCTATCAGGTTAACAATCATTTTCAGAGGGTTTTTTATGTCGGAACACCCTATGAGCGTCCGGTGCTTGGGACGGTTTCCACCATTTCCCACCTCAAGCGGGAAAGTGTGTGGGAATACTATCGAACCTGGTATGTGCCCAACAACATGACCCTAATGGTAATCGGTGATTTTTCGACCCCGGAGATGGTGAAATTGATGAAGGAAAAGTATGGCCCATACCCGGCAGGACCACTCCCGGAGCACAAAACCATAACCCTTAATCCATCGCAAAAATTGCGTATTATCAAGGCAAACGGCATGGGAAAGTTTCCGAATGACCGTCAATACCTGACCCTGGGCTATATGCTGCCACCGCCGGTGTCAGATGATTTTCAGGCGCTGGTATTGCTCTGCGAATTCCTCGGCGGCGGGGAGAATGCCGCCTTGAAGACATTTTTTCAGCAGGAACCATATAAAGACCTGGTTGAGACGATTGATACCAGCGTGGATTTCAACCGCGATTTTTCTACCCTGGAAATCTCTGCCGAACTTCCCCTGCATGCTGATGCCGGGCGTGTCGTGGAATTCATTACCCGGACAGTGCATGACATGGCAAAAAAAGCCGTTCCGGAAAGTGAACTGGAATCAACGCTGATCGCAAGGGTAACGCACGAACTTTATTTGCAGGAAAGTCTACACTATTACGGCATGATGAAATCAGGTTATCTGGCCGCTGGCGGTTATCCCCTTTTGCGTAATTATATGGATGGCTTAATGGGTGTAACACCACTGGCTATTCAAAAGGCGGCAGAAAAATATCTGAAATCCCAGGTGCCAGTGGTTACCCTCATGTCCCCCCCGGTTGAGAAGACAACAGGGGAGGTATCAACACAATCAGTCAACAAGTATAAAATGGAGACGTTGAAGAATGGACTGACCGTTGTCGTGAAGGAAAACCAGGATAGCCGGGTGATCGGCATCCATCTTTTAGCAAGGGAGCGCAGCCTGAGCGAAGGAAAAGAGAAGTCGGGCATGACAGAGGTACTGCAGCGCATGATCCTTGACGGTGGGACTACGGAGCACCCTGACAATGCGCTGTATCAGGCATTTGAGTCCATCGGCGCTGAAATAAAACTCCACGATGACCCGTCCATTCCTTTCGACGACTACTACCATACTCCACGCTTCGCATACATCCGTCTAAAACTTGTGGATACTTTTTTTGAGACGGGCGTAAAACTGCTTTCCGAAATGGTATTGCATCCAAACCTTTCAGAAAAGGCCTTTCTCGAAGCAAGGAAGGATGTCATTTCACTTTCAACCAACGCTGAAATGAGCACACCAAAGATGGCGGAGCGCATCTTTTATGACAACCTGTTCAAGGAGAATCCCGGTTTTGGCCGGTTGTTTGGTAACATTAAACAACTGGAAAAGATTCAATTGAAAGATATACAGGACTTTCATCAAAGGTTTTACAACCCGGCAAATTTGATACTGGTCATCTCCGGCAATATACCAACCGAAAAGGCACTCTCGCTGGTCAGGCAATATTTTGGCGGTACATGGGGCGAGGCTGGGTGGCAGCCTCCCTCTTTTACACCACAGTTTAAACCGCTTGATACCACAATACGTGAAAAGATGGGCAAACAGCAATCACACGTCTCTATCGCTAATATTTGTGACGTAAGCGAGGAAGATCAACCGGCGCTCTATGTCATGGAAACTATTTTTAGCGACAGGCTCGCCTTCAACCTGCGTGAAAAGCAGGGTCTCGCTTACAGTATTGGCGTCTCATTTCATAAATACAAAGGTGTTCAGTGGTATCGTGTATCTATGGGCACCCGGCCGGAAAATATAGAACGATCCATCAACGGTATTCGCAATGAGATTTATTCCATGCGTGAAGCAAAGATCGAAGAGCAGGAAGTGCAAAAAACCATAAACGCCATCTTGGGACGCCGCGGCATGCGGCGACTGGACCGGGTAAGCCAGGCATATTACATAAGCATGAAAGTGCTCGATGGCAAAGAACCGGAGGCAGATGATCAGGAGGCGGAAAGACTGAAAAAGGTTACGGTACAGGACGTGGAACGCCTGGCACGTCAGGTTTTCAAAAATGATAACTATTTAGTCGTGATTGTGGAATGAGCAATTATGCTGGTTTTATTAAGCTGGTTCAAACTTGTAATTTGAACCAGATGTTTTGAATATGCTGTGCGTTTTGAACGAGCGCCAGTCGTAGAAATTGCCAAACATTTTGGTTCAATCGTGGACGATTGAACCAGCCAAGAGATCACAAATAGAGGAGTAAATACTTGGAAAAAAAATACATCAAAACCTATAGCCATAATGATAGAACAAGAACTCCACAAATGCCCCAATTGCGGATATAAAGATGGTTTTCACACGTCATTTGTACGGGCAACAAAGGAAACCTGCAAGATCATCCTCATCTGCCCAAGCTGCCATACCAGGTATGATCCTGATTGGACGGTTGAGGTGTAAATCTCTGGGGAAATGCTGATGCGAATACCAGAGGCTTGGTTCAAACTTGCAGACCTTTTAAGCTGGTTCAATCTTGTAGTTTGAACCAGATGTTTGGCTATAGAGCCTGCCGAAATTTCTGAGTCTGCCAGTTCACCCCCTTGATCCCCCACCAGCGGGGGACAACAAGAAGTTGTCTGCAGTGGATAACTACCCGTCGCATCTCCGATTGTTTTTATGCCGTTATGAGTCACAAGGGGCATCCATGGACAAACGGGGTTATACATATACAGGCTGTCCGAGAATGTGGCATTCCGATTTTCTTCATTTAGCCAGAAAAAATAGGGTAAATCGGTTGCGATGGTGAAATTGAGTGATATAATAAGGCGAAATGAAATCTTCAGAGCAAAACCACACGGAGCAGCTAAAACTTTTCATTGAGCCGATCCTTTTACCGAGCAAACCAACCGTATCATTCTTTTCCTTACCAGAAGATACCCAGCCAAGGAGAATCAATCATATGGCTAAATTTAAGCCGTTTCATGAATTCCAGAAACCCCTGATAGGATTTACCCCTGAAGCGTTTTTAGATTATGTCGAAACGGTAATACCGAAAGACCATCTGTGCAGAGTAGTCAAAGAGGTCGTATTCTCGTTAGATACAGAAGCGATAGAGGCGAAATATTCTTTTTT
>AYTS01000066.1 GCA_002009475.1 Candidatus Brocadia carolinensis
AAGGATGTCAAAACTACGATGATTTACACGCATGTGCTGAATTACGGTCCAAAAGGAGTGCGAAGTCCAATTGATGAACCAAAAGCGGTGTCTTATGCTGGTCAGCCTAAGACACCTGCTTTTCATAGCAATTTTGCGCAGCATAAAGGAGGTAAATGAGATAATGAGATTTTTATATCCAAAATACCGGCGTAATAGACTGACAGCCCATCGTGCCGGGGGCGGTTATAATGACCAGTCTAATTATTGTTGGGTGTAGTGGCATGCTCTTTCTCGACATCGACGATACCCTCATCGACCACTCTGGTGCCCAGCGGGATGGAGCGCGTATTTTCGGCGCACACTGTTGCGATGCAATTCCCGACTACGATTATCTCGATTTTCCATCCAGATGGCACGACGTTGCCGAACGATATATGGCGGATTTCCTATCAGGCAAGATCAGCTTTCAAGAGCAGCGACGGCGGCGCTTGAAGGAAATCTTCAAGGATGCTGCCATGTCCGACACCAGAGCCGATGAGCTCTTTCGCGTGTACCTTCGGTGCTACGAAAAATCCTGGAAACTTTTCCCTGACGTCATTCCTTTCCTTGAGGCGAATGCGGGTTCCGGCGTCGGCATCATTTCAGATGGCTCCCATGAACAACAAACGCGGAAACTCAGGCAGCTGGGTATCCATGAATACTTTCTATTCATCATTTCTGCCGAGTCGACTGGGTTCTGCAAGCCAGACCCACGAATATTTCATCGGGCTTGTGAAGTCGCAGGGGTCACGCCAGATTCCGCATGCTACATTGGTGATAATCTGAACAAGGATGCTATTGGTGCATCCGAGGCCGGCCTGAGAGGAATTTGGATCAACCGATCAGGAGCCGCTGTTCCGGATGGTGTGGAGAGCATTGAAAGCCTACTCGAATACATGCCCGATACAGTATTGTAGTGGATTCCAGTGCGCGGCACCACTCGGTTCTGGCATTGGGCAGCAGGAGATAACGAATGGTACGCGTGAAAGTTTGTTGTATCAGCTCAGTGGAGGAGGCTTGTCTCGCTGTTCGGCTTGGGGCCTCGGCTCTTGGTCTGGTGTCCGGGATGCCTAGTGGGCCGGGTGTCATTTCGGAGGCTCAAATCGCTGAAATCGCGGCCACGGTACCACCCCCAGTCGGTACATTTTTGCTCACAAGCCGAACCGATCCGGCGGAGATTACAGCTCAGCAGCAACGTTGCAGAACGACGACTGTACAGATATGCGATCGTCTTCCAACCGGAGCACTTGCAAAGCTGCGCAAGTCTCTTCCGGGCATCTCGCTTGAGCAGGTGATTCACGTTACTGCCGAGGCGTCGGTTGAAGAAGCACTGGCTGCAGCCCGTGAGGTCGACGCGCTGCTTTTGGACTCCGGAAACCAAGCCCTGCCAGTTAAAGAACTCGGCGGCACAGGACGAACTCACGACTGGTCTTTGAGCGCGCGGATCGTCGAGAAGTCAGGTGTTCCAGTTTTTCTCGCCGGTGGGCTCAATGCGGACAACGTGAGCGAGGCAATCCGTTTGATTCAGCCCTTCGGACTCGATCTTTGTACCGGCGTTCGCACTGACGGAGTCTTGGACGAGAGCAAGCTCCGAAAGTTCATGACGGCAGTAGAGGCAACCACCCAACAAGGCGCTCCAGCCGACACCAAAACCGCCACGCGGTTTCGGCGCGGCTGAGCTTAGGTGTTAGGCGATAAAAATAATTAAATAACCACCAATTTTTGATAAAATGAAGCAATGGGAAAACATGAGAAGCTCTTGCTTAAGATTCTTAGTGGGACATCGGATGCAAATATTCAATTTGAAGATTTATGCAGCCTGCTGAGACATTTGTGTTTCGATATGAGGGTTAAAGGCAGCCATCACATGTTCAGAAAAGAAGCTGTTATAGAAAAAATTAATCTTCAGCGGGAAGGCAATAAGGCAAAGCCTTATCAGGTTAAACAGGTAAGAAACGTTATAGTAAAATATAAACTCGGAGGGACTGATGTATAAATACGAAATTATTATTTACTGGAGTAATGAAGACAATGCGTTTATAGCAGAAGTACCTGAACTTCCTGGCTGTACAGCTCACGGAGAAACTCCTGAAAAAGCATTAAAAAATGCTAAAGAGGCAATGCAATTATGGATTGACACAGCTAAGGAGTTTGGCGATCCCATACCTGAGCCTAAGGGTGAAAGATTGATATTTGCTTAAAATCAAAAACGGCATTCCTAACAAAAAAATCCAGCGGACGGCTAAGCACCGCCGCTGATTTTTAGCGTTCCCGGCGGCTCCGCCGCCGGGAATTGCGGTGACTTCGGGGGGAAATAGGGGACGTACTTTGGATTAATTGATTCTTTTGAAATAAAGAATGGTCAATGGCGAGGCAATGAATGTGATGGGCAAATTTGTGATGTTGGGAAAACAAGTAGATAAAGGGGTCAAATCTTTACTATTGACAATCCAGCTTCCCCTCTTTTCATAGTCTGAGCAAGATGTCATACCTTTCGCCATTCTTTCGCCACCCATCTTTTGGAATCAGGTTATGACATTAGGACTATTCAAGAATTGCTGGGACACAAGGATGTCAAAACTACGATGATTTACACGCATGTGCTGAATTACGGTCCAAAAGGAGTGCGAAGTCCAATTGATGAACCAAAAGCGGTGTCTTATGCTGGTCAGCCTAAGACACCTGCTTTTCATAACAATTTTGCGCAACATAAAGGAGGTAAATGAGATAATGAGATTTTTATATCCAAAATACCTGCGTAATAGACTGACAGCCCATCGTGCCGGGGGCGGTTATAATGACCAGTCTAATTATTGTTAGGCATCACGTGGCCGCTCAACTGACGTCGTCCGCAATCTATGTCAACGTGAGCAGTGATCGCCTGCGTTCTTGTGCGCGGGAGAGCGGTCCGTCGATGCCCATTTCAGAGGGCAAGCGCTGGACCACCGGTGCAAAGCTCTTGGCAGAGGCGAAGGACCAGAGCCGTCAGCTGCCCCTCATCTTTGCCCAGTACGCACCGCTAACGTTCTGGGCTATCGCGGTCAGCATTGAGGTATCAACCACCGGCACTCGCTACTCCTTCGCCAGTCTACGCCCTCTGTCCGGTAGACGCCGCAGCGACCTCACGGTGCAGAGTTCCGGCGCGCCACTACCAGACGACTTCATCCGCTCCTATGCAATCGTCCGGACCCCAGACTTTCTGAGCCCCTCGGACGACGACTCGGCGACGACACCGGAAGAGCTTGTGGGGTTGGAGGGCGAGGCGCTCACCCGGATGGTTCTTCATAGACAGCGTGAAACAGCACTACGGGACGCGAAGGTCGCGGATGTGATCCGTCGGACTGGCCGGCTCCTATGCGAAGTGCCACGATGTTCCTTCGACTTCCTCGCGATCTACGGAGAACCTGGTCGAGGCTACGCGCAGGTGCATCACCTGCACCCGCTTGCCAAGGGCAGTGGCCCGCGCGAAACGCGCCTCAGCGATCTAGCCGTTGTCTGCGCGAACTGTCATGCGATCATTCATCGCGGTGGAGGCTGCCGTGACATGCAAACACTCATCGTGTGCGGTGATGCCTAACATTGCGTCCGAGCGGACGGCCTACGGCCGCCGCTCAACTTGAACGTTGGGTGTAGTGGCATGCTCTTTCTCGACATCGACGATACCCTCATCGACCACTCTGGTGCCCAGCGGGATGGAGGACAAAGGGGTCAAATCTTTACTGTTGACAATCCAGCTTCCTCTCTTTTCATAGTCTGAGCAAGATGTTAGTCACTTTTCAGTTTTTCTCGCGGGAGCAAAAGGATCAGACCTTGAAAATAGAATATAAAATCTAATTAGTCTCTTTTTTAAATCTTCTTTGTGCTTTCATTTTTTTGTTTATCCGCAGGGCAGCTTTTGTTACCGCACTCAAACTTACACCAAATACTTTCCCAAATATCTTCTTATCTAATACGCTGTGTTTCTTTCATAAGTACATGCATGCATCTCTGGCTATTTGCAGTACGCGTCTCTTCCTCTCCTATACGGAAAATCACTAGTGTCCGGTTATAAGTTGAACAAGGACAATTGCTTATAAGGAAAGTATGGTTCGCTTTTGTAATCAGAATTTGTAAGTACTTGTAAAATAGGGACTTTCTCAATAGGGTAATACTC
>AYTS01000067.1 GCA_002009475.1 Candidatus Brocadia carolinensis
AGGAATTTCACCTAAACCCCCAAGTATGCCTGTGGCTGCCTGGATTAATCAACCAAAACAAATATCGACTCTACCTTTAGAGTCTAAATTATTTAATAAAGTGTCTAATTTCCATTGACATATTCCGAACTTCCCTTTTAGCTTTGCATCTGCCAGACCTGGTTCTAGTTTCCGAAACTGCTCAACTGATATTCCCAGTTTCTTTGCTTTTTCTTCTGGTGTGATTGCTTCTGGTGTGTTGTCTGGTTTCATTGTAGTCATCTCCCGTGAATGACTCCTGAAGATGAATTAAGGGAAGGTCATTCAGGATTATGACCTTATCGGGAGCTACCCTATCCCTTAATGGTATAAGTTTATGTCGTACTTATGTCGTACCTTGTGGTAAGAACATATCAAAATCAGTAAAAAGAAACAAGAGATAAAACCCGAAAATGCTTTATGAATACTGATAGAATCAAGGAAAATCAAAATACACCGAAACACATAAGAAAGTATGAAAACCGCAAATAAGTAATTGACTCATACTTACCAGTATGCTATAGTTTCAACTTTAGTTTAAAAGACCACGGTTCATAGTATACCAGACATGGTGTCTCAGAATATTATACATGGTGATAGTTTATTACAGGCGGTTGATTTATTCAAAGAATACACGAATGGTGTGCGCACCGTGCCCGTTTTACGGGGGATTAACTTAGCCATTGCAAAAGGTGAGATTGTCGTAATCGTGGGTGCTTCTGGTGCCGGCAAAAGCACCTTATTGCATATCCTGGGGATCTTAGATACTCCAACTTCGGGTTCTGTATTATACAATGGGATGAATCTGACCCGGCTAAGCGAAAAAAAAACAGGCAGATATGCGGAACCGTATTTTCGGTTTTGTTTTTCAGTTTTACCATCTCCTGCCAGACTTTACTGCTTTAGAGAATGTTTTGTTGCCGAGTTTCATTGGATACAGGTTTTTTCGGCGGGAGACAGTAACGAAGGGTTATACCGACCGTGCAATTTCCTTGCTGGAGCGGGTCAACTTGGGGGATCGGTTAACGCACAAGCCTTCACAGCTTTCTGGTGGTGAAAGACAGCGGGTCGCCATCATACGGGCATTGATTAATAGTCCTGAAGTGTTGTTGTGCGATGAGCCTACGGGTAATCTGGATACGAAGACAGGCCACGAAATTCGGGAATTGATCTGGGATTTGAACAAAGGAATGAATCAAACCGTCATCATTGTTACCCACGACGAAGAGATGGCCAGACACGCCGGACGAGTTGTGAGAATTGTCGACGGGAGCATTGTAGAATAGCGGAAAGAGAAAGGAGTAAAAAGTATAGCGATGGGTTTGAAGATTTATCTCAATGGCCAAATACTTCCTCAGGAAGACGCCAAAATATCAGTCTTTGATCATGGATTACTTTACGGTGACGGGGTGTTTGAGGGGATACGCGCCTATAACGGAAAAATATTTATGCTGCAGCAGCACATGGACAGACTCTATGATTCAGCAAAGGCTATTGCTCTCAAGATTCCTATAACAAAGGAAGAAATGGCAGAAGCTATGGAAAAAACCATGGCTGCTAATAATATGACGGAGTCCTATATCCGCCTCGTTGTTACCCGCGGTGTTGGAAAACTCGGATTAGACCCTAACAAATGTGCAACACCACAGATTATCATTATCACGGATACGATTGAGTTATATTCAAAAGCGCTGTATGAAAAAGGGCTCGATATTGTTACGGTTACTACGATCAGGAATCATTTTTCTGCTCTTGATCCTAAAATCAAATCTCTGAATTATCTCAATAATATTTTAGCAAAACTTGAGTCTCTTGAAGCCGGCGCCGGAGAAGCGTTGATGCTGAATAAGGATGGTTATGTGGCGGAATGCGCAGGAGACAATATTTTCATTTTAAAAGACAATGTCCTCTTGACACCTCCGGCGAACGCGGGGATATTGATTGGTATTACGAGGAATGTTGTAATGGAATTAGCCGCAAAGAAGGGGATTCAGGTGAGAGAATATCTGATGACCCGCTATGATGTATATATTGCCGATGAGTGCTTTTTGACAGGGACGGCTGCTGAAATTATTCCCGTCGTGAAAATTGATGGCCGGGTAATTGGAAACGGCAAACCTGGGAAAGTTACTCTTGAACTATTGCAATGGTATCGTGATCTGACAAGAAATGGGTTTTAGTTAGCTGCTTGAGTCTTTGAAGCCGGGAATGAACAAATAACCATAAAAAATATTCCAATGCAGATCAGGCTGTCGGCAATATTAAACGTAGGCCAGTGGTATTTATTTCCGATATGTAAATCGATAAAATCTCTTACATGGGCATACCATATTCTGTCCCACAGGTTTCCCATAGCCCCTGCAAGAACAAGCCCTAAAGCGAGGTTTGATTTAAACTGGGACTTATCAGACTTAACGTAAAGATAGGTAATTGTAGCAATTGCTATAATTGAAATAACAATAAAGGCGTTGGTTTTGCCAGGAAACATCCCAAAAACAACACCTTCATTTTTGCTTTGCACGATATCAAGTAATCCGGGAATTAACGATATTTTATCAAATTCTTTTACTTTCGTGAATACTATCCATTTTGATACGATGTCAAGAATAACACCACCCAGAGCAGCGATAACAAAGGTAGCTATTGCCTTCATAAAAGTTATTTTAAAACGCTATCTGTCTCCTCTTCTCTTTGACAGTCGATACAGAGCTTTGCATACGGCACGGCCTTTAAGCGTTCCTTATTTATTTTTTTCCCGCACAATTCACAAACACCAAACGTGCCTTCCTCAATTTTTTCTAATGCCGTATCAATATTACGGACGCTTTCTTCTCCGCTTTGAATAAGCTCAATCATAAGATCTCTTTCATAGTTGTCCGTGCCTACGTCTGCCATATGGATCGGAACATTGGACAAATCTCCCGACGCATCTTGCCTGGATCTTTTTAATGCCTCCCCTTGCATAGAATCTACTTTTCCCACGAGTTTTTCCCTTAAAGAGAGAAGGAGTTTTTTGAACTGAGCAAATTCTTCTTTCATTTTGTTCTCCGTGAATTAAATTAAGAAATAACGCTCGAACCGTACATGCTGCATCTTATCATGCCACGAATGGTATAGAAGGCAAATATTCTATGGAAGGCGTATTTACTATTATCCCAAAGGTTGTAATATTCCCTATGTCACGTTAAACGGACAAAACGTAAAAAGTGATAATAGCATATACTATAAAGCGAGTCAATAGAATTTAGGATTGTAGCAGGGCTACGTCAAAAATGAATGCAAGTACTTCCAGGTAAAAAAGAATGAAAATAAACTGACTTTTTCAAAACGGTTCTTGTATACTACTTTCATGAATCACGGAGGGACAAGAAAGAGCACGGCAAACAGAGAACCGCTCCACGATGTTGAAGTAAGACCCATCAACCGGGGCGAAAGACATCAATGGAATGAACTCATCCGTCACCACCATTACCAGGGGCTTCATCTCATCATCGGGGAAAGCATCCGATACCTAGCCTTTTATCGGAACCAGTGGCTTGCTTTGATCGGATGGTCAGCCGCCGCACTCAAGTGCAAGGTGCGTGACCAATGGATTGGATGGCCTTCCTTTCTTTAGTACCAACGGCTTTCTTTTATTGCCAATGACAGTCGTTTTTTGATCTTGCCCGATGTGTCCGCACACCAAACCTTACCTCGTATGCCCTCGCCCAGAATCTCAAACGATTATCCCGGGACTGGCAAGTCATCTACAACCACCCGATATATCTTGCAGAGACCTTTGTCGATCCTCACTATTTCAGCTGCAAGGCCCAGGGCTGGGAGTTCCTGGGATCACTAGTGTCCGGTTATAAGTTGAACAAGGACAATTGCTTATAAGGAAAGTATGGTTCGCTTTTGTAATCAGAATTTGTAAGTACTTGTAAAATAGGGACTTTCTCAAATAGGGTAATACTCAAAATTTGTAAAATTGTGTAGAGACTCATGTCTAAATTGAGATGCTTTTTGATGATTGCAACAAGCACGTAAACGGAGATTGCAATCCATATTTGAGTTTTTACCGAGTTTTCAGAGGTACCGTAAAATGCCTTAATTCTCAAGTGTTGTTTTATCCACTTGAAAAA
>AYTS01000068.1 GCA_002009475.1 Candidatus Brocadia carolinensis
GGGAGATATACAAAAAACTCGGAGTTGATCCACAGGCGATAAAAAGAAAGCGGATAACCTTCAAAAAAACAGCTTTGTAGTGAGGAAAATATTTGAAGACCCTTGTATACCAGCTACTTATGCTCTTAAATGCGTAACTTAGGTTAAGTTGGGGGGACAAGAATCACCGGCAACCTCTTGTGCGTGCTGCATGCGCCAGTTTCTCGCTGGTATCTTGCTATTGTCCCCCGCTGGCGGGGGTGTAGGGGGTGGATTGGACTTCTTTTGCCGCTTCAAATACCCCTTTATGGTGGATACGAATTTTCACCTTTACCATGGTGTTGATTTTCCAATTATTGCAAATGTGCCATGCTTTGAAAATGCATAGAGATATTCAGATTATGAGCCTGCCGAAATTCCTGGTTCTGCCAGTCCACCCCCTTGATCCCCCGCCAGCGGGGGACAATAGCAAGATACCAGCGAGAAACTGGCGCATGCAGCACGCACAAGAGGTTGCCGGTGATTCTTGTCCCCCCAACTTAACACCTATGCCCTTAATCCTCCTCACCGAGGGAACAAACAACTGTCCCCCGCTGGCGGGGGGTGTAGGGGGTGGACTCCGGTGGTCCATTCAGCGCCATGAATGCTGCAAACAAATTAACGATGGCCGCATTTGTGGGAGTGTCCATACGGCACTCCGCACAGATACCTTCCTCACCATGCATGCTTCTTAGAATGGACGGTCGCCACCTTTGACATACCCGGTATGTGCGGGTCCAAGCTTCTCAAATATCTCTTCATCGGTGTAGGTAATCACCGCCGGTGCTACATATGCTGGCAATTTCTTCACTTCCATTTTATGTATCCTTTCTCTGGTAAAATTTTGATGTCTCTCTAAGCTTTAGCGGGTTTATATCATAACATCGTGAACTTAAAAAATATCATAACATCGTGAACTTTGTAGAACATCGTCTAAACTTTCTCCAAAAACATTTTTGGAGGAAGAGACGATGGAGAAACAAAAAGAATATGAAAAGCGGCATCAAGCGATTCAGTTGTATAAAAAGGGTCGCGGATTCAATAAGATACTTCAGTTGGCACAGAGGAGTCGTGGATGGCTGCATAAATGGCATAGAAGATACAAAGAATGCGGGAACAAAGGTCTCAAAGATCGCAGTCGTGCACCGAGACGAATTTGGAGAAAAATATCTGGGCGATTGATAAAGAAAATACTTTCTCTTCGGGAAGAACTGGAAACTCACAAGACACGCCGTTCTATTTTTTCTGGGAGAGGAGCAGAAGTTATCCACTGGGAACTTGAGCAGAGAAAGATTCGAAATATTCCCTCTATACCTACCATTGCGAGAATTCTTTCCCGGTATGGAAAAACGGGTAACAAACAAGGGCAGAAGAAACAGGGTAAAAAACAGCCCAATCCTTACTTTAAAGCAGAAAAGATGGGAGAACTCCACCAGACTGATCTTGTGGGGCCAAGACACCTCAGGGGCGCTGACAAGGTTATCCGATTTTATACGTTTCATACGATTGATGTTGCAGGACGTACTGTCTGGGCGAGTCAGTTTACCGACAAACAGTCGGTTTCTCTGTGCAAACACCTGCTTGAGACATGGAGAAATCTTGGAATTCCTGATGTATCGCAGATGGACAATGAAATGGCTGCCACGGGAGGAGGTAGATATCCGTACAGTATTTCCCAGGTCATTCGTCTTCATCTGCTTTTGGGTATTCACATGGTGTTTATTCCACAGGGAGAGCCGGGAAGAAATGCCACGGTTGAGAGTTTTCATGATCTTTGGCAGGAAAGGGTGCTGAGAAGGCATACGTGTCCTTCCCTTGCACGATTGAGGAAAGTCAACGAGCGATTTCTGTTGTATTATCAGTATAAGAAACCACACCGTGGGCTTACCCAAAAAAACCATGGTGCACGGTTTCCTGGAATACACAGAGACTCTTTATGGGAGTCTTTGAAACATACACCAGTAGGGTTCAATCTCGAACCTTACCTGAATGCACAAGGATGTCTCAACATTCCTGTTGCGAAAGGAAAAGTCTCCTTTATAAGGAAGGTGGACACTCACGGTAAAGTTGAGATTAACGGTGTTGAATACTTTATCAGGAAAAAGCTTGAGGGGCAGTACATTGTTGCAACTGTTTTTACACAGCGCAAGAACCTTGTAGTAAAACACGAGGGTAAGACGATCAAGACTTTTTCTTTTCCCATAAAGGGTCATATAATCGATCCCTTACTGAAAGATAAAAAGAAACGACAAACCTTGTAGAAACCATTTAACGTAGGGCAAAACAGCTTTTTGTTGAAAGGGTACGAGTTTGTTTCCATTACACTTTTTTTAATTTTTTTTTGCGGGCAGGCATGGTTAACTCCAGTCGTCCTACGGACTCCTTCCGTTAACCATGCCTGCCCTTTATCTGATTAAGTTCACGATGTTATGATAGCAACCATTTAGCCATCAGCATCTCACTGACTGCTGATGGCTAATCGCTTCTACTCCTTTATCATACCAACCTTCAACTTACAACTTACAACTTATTTGCGTTTCCGCCTCTTTGTTGCGGTATTATCTAACCCTACCCGCACCTTTTCCGGGCCGTGCATGGTGATTTTCCCGTAGTAGTCCACATCTCCCAGTTTATAGTAGAAAGTGCCTTTACCCGGTGTGTCGATATAACGGTAGCTGGCTCCGGATACGGCATCGCTCTGGGCAGGAATGATTGCATTATTGACTTGTGTGTAATGCCCGTTCCTGCGCTTTGACCGGTAGAGGTTAAAGCCGGCATTGTCAACCTCCGTAGCAGTCTCCCACGTCAGGGTGACGTGGCCACCTTTGCCCGCCTTGGCACGGAAGTATGCCAGGGTAATGGCAGTTGGTGTGCCTGTTGGAGAAGGTATCGGTGTTGGCGTTATCTCCGGTGTTGGTGAAGGACTTGGCGTCGGCTCCGGTGAGGTGATGTCAATAATCTTGAGGTATGGTCGCATTGCTTCATCTGGGTTATCTGAAGACCCTACTATAAACCCAACAGCAGCATTATTACAGGTTCCATCAGGTGAATAGATGACCAGTCCATTATTTGGTACTAAGCCACTCTTCCATTGTCTGTAAATCTCTGTTATGTCATATTCCTTGTTTCCAAAGTTATTTGGAAAAGAAATGTTTATCGGACCATATACAGAAGGGCCTTCTAAAGGAGGTGAAGATGGTGTCGATATTTCGTTCCATGGTTCTAAAACAGGATAAAAGTAGAAATCTGCACAGCAATTTGAATAACAGTATGTTTGTGGATGCGGATAATGCGTAACCCCCAGATAAACCCTTTCGACAGTGTCAGGGAGAGACGAGATGTCAAATTGTATATATGCCTTCGCATTAACTGAGTTACATGTACTTCTTGGCAGTCCAACAATATAAGGCCGTGTGCCAGTAATATCCGAATATTGGGGGTCATAAAAAAAATGCGTCTTTGCCCGCATTGATAGAACCGTTGTCAGTACCATCATTCAAGCCAGGACCGGGTCTAAAAATCAGGAATGGGCCTGTTGGTGTTGCTGTTGGAGAAGGTATCGGTGTTGGCGTTATCTCCGGTGTTGGACTTGGTGAAGGTGTTGGTGTTGGAATTACTTCTTCTGCTGAAAGATTACCATCCAGCTTCGAGATAAAGACATCATCATAACCATTCCAAGAGGTATCATACGCCCCAGCCGTGGTTGGAAAGTCCGATGCCTCAGTACGCCCCGTTACATATACGTCTCCACTGGTGTCCAGGGCGATGGAAGCACCATTTTCAAACGCCCCCCCCAGGAATGCGGAGGCAAGCAGGGGATCGAAGATGAGGTCCTTTGTGTGGTCGTAAGAGGCGACCTTGAAACCGTAGGCTGATTTGGGATTTGGGAATGTGGATTTGAAATCGTGTAGTCTACCTCCACATCAATTTTCTTTCCATCAATCTCCTGATAGGCCACGGGTTTTGTAAATTTTACCGGACCCAGCTCCGTCTCTGCCTCGAGCTGTCCGTCCTTGTTTACCCTCAGTGCCCTTGCCCCGCTGAGCTGTATCTTTATCTGGTCAGCATTTGCCCCTGGCCTTACACAAAAGAGCTTTTCCACGTTGT
>AYTS01000069.1 GCA_002009475.1 Candidatus Brocadia carolinensis
TGCCATACAGAGAAATTGATCAAAGCATGAAAAGCTTTTTACTTTGTGATTGCCTTCGTAACGCTGAACACATTTGCGAAATTCATGCATGGGTAAAAAATCGATTACTTGTGAGAAAACAGTTTTTCCTATATTCATGAGCCATTCCTTTCCGTTTGTTATGAAGAATAGAATGGCTATAGTATACTTTGAATTTCAAATCGATTACGACCTTTTTTGCTTGTATTTCTCTTGAATTATAATACTTACAACAAATATTTATTCAAACGTCCGGACAGTAGTGACCGGAAATATCAAAATATATTTTGTAAAATACTATTGCCCATCATTTCCCTTCGTTTTTTCCATTTCCATCTTTTCCATGCGCAGTATTAACCAAATGGAGGCGCCAACGGCTAACGGCAATAAGATATACTGGATAATTTTGAGTTTAGACCGGAGAGTTGGCTGAGGTTCTGACAGAGGATTACGTGTCGGTTGCGTTGGCGCTGATGACGTTGTTGAGGTTGCCGGATTTGCTGGAACCGGTTGTGCCTGAACGGTAAAACCATTGCAGGGAATTTTTAACAGCAAAAACAGAGAAATAATGAGGAATATCTTTTTCACATTTCAATCTCATGAAAATCTCATTTCGCAAATAGCAGTTTTTTATAGAGATCGTATTCTGCCTTCGCCTCTTTGGTTTTTCCTAGTTTATTATAGGTATCACCCAGCAAAAAGTGGGCATGTGCATTCCCCGGATCCGACTCCAGCAATTTTTCGCACGCAGCTACGGCATCCTGGTACAATCCCTTCTTGGCATAGGCAACCGCGAGATTATAACGGGCTTCATGATTTCCGGGGTTTCTTGTTAAAGCCTTTTGAAAAACCTCTATGGCCTCATCATACCTTCCGGTATCAAGGTAAGCAACGCCGAGATTATAATATGCGTTCTCATAACGAGGATCTATTTTTAATGCCTGCTGATAAGCCGCAATTGACTTGTTATAAAGCTTCTTTTCACCATACAAGCATCCCAGGTTATAATAAACCACGGCGTTTGGGGGATTTCCTGCTGCATATTTTTCAAACATCAGGAGCGCTTCAGGTGACATGCCTCTCTTGAGATACATCGTTCCCAGAGTAAAAAAGGTCTCGGAATCATTTGGATCCAGTTCAATAAGCTTCTTATAAGCAGCCATTGCCTCATTCGTCAGCCCGAGTTTTTGATACGTCGCAGCCTTCTTTTTATAAGCGTCGATCATGGAGTCATCTTTATCCGTCGCCTTGTTAAAGGCCTCAACAGCCTCTTCTAACCTGCCCTGATCGAAGTACTCCAGCCCTTTACGGTAAAGCTCCTCTGCCGTGAAGGATTCAACCATTGGTTGTGTAGGTTGTGGAGTAGTGAGAGTTGTATCAGCAGCTTGCGGGGGTATTGCTTGCTGAATCTCAGCCGAAGACGTGCCCACCTCCACTTCTGCAGGTGGCGTTTCTACCGGGGTTAAAACGGTCTCGCTAAGAACTTCCGGTTGCTCAGCGACCTCTTCTTCCTTTCTGCATCCGGAACACATAGTCAATGAAAGAATGAGAACACCACTGCAAAACCATGTTAAAGAACGGAGAATATCTGCCTTATAAGGATTCTTCATATTTTTCCCCAGCATTTACCAGAACATTTGCAATTAATTCAACAGACAGCATTGTAGTATGCCTGAGGAAATTGTCAAGAAAAATCGGTGAGCCCGGCATTGTCATATCGAAATATCAGTAGGGTTTTTGTCAGAGCTAAACCTAACATTTCCGTTAGGTTTCATGCCTCAAGCCAACCTACCTGACTACTCGACCTCACAGGGAAACCAAATCAAGACAAAACACCTACACCACTTTTATTTGGCTTGACAAGCAATATTAATTCTAATATCCTGACAAAAATTACTAAAAAATAGAAACAAACGTTATGTTAGGCTAATTTTTGAAAAATTCGTTATCGACTTAAATTTGAAAGGAGTGGAGAGATGAATCCACGTATTGTATCTGACCCGGACATCTGTGGTGGCGAGCCATGCATAAAGGGAACCCGCATCCCGGTTCACATAGTACTCAGTCATCTCGCAGCAGGAGAGGATTACGATACCATTCTTAAACACTTTCCCAGATTAATCAAAGAGGATATATTAGCGTGCCTTGAATATGCTGCTTTTCTGTCAACAGAAAAGATGGTTGTTCCGTGAAGATTGTCATCGATGAAAGTGTTAGTTATGGCCTTGCAGAAATTTTAAGAAAGGCTGGGTATGTCGTGATATCTATAGCTGACACCTCAAGTGCAGGAAAGCATGATGAAGAAATTTTTCAGACCGTGACAGAGAATAATGCAATTCTTATAACCAGAGATTATCATTTTACGAATCCATTGAGATTTCCTCCTGATAAAACAGGCGGTATTATCTATATCCGGCATGGGAACTTGACCTCTGCAGAAGAAATCGATCTTGTACAGAAATTTCTGTCCCTTCATTCTTATAGTGGTTTTTCACGACGGCTGGTAACCTTGTATAAGGGCAGGGTTAAGATAAGATAATCTCTCTTTGGAGAGAAACAAAAAGGGAAGCATTAACGCCTCCCTTTTTGTACATAGTCCCTCAATAGCCCTGTTCTTATTGTGTTACTTCATAAGCAAAGTAGATATTCTATGACTGGAGAAAGAGACGAGCTTATACAAACTGGTTTATCATGCATAAAAGCCTTACCAAACATTGCCTTTTTTCCTTCTTCACTATTCTCATCATTTTGGCTGTTTTGAAACTTTACATCTGGAACACCAGAAACAGATTTGCGGCAGTAGCGTAACCAAACATATGTGCGGCAATAATACAACTATAGTAAACGCATAAAGAAAGTTGTCTTTGCGAGGGTGCAAGCCCGAAGCAATCTTCCTATGACTGTCATTCCGAGCAAAGCGAGGAATCTCATGGGTTTGCTTCGCTTGGGCTTGCAACTTCGGCTACGCGGAGTTTACCCTGAGCAAAGCGATTGTGCTCGCAATGACCAGCATATATCAACTTATTTGATACGTTTACCAGAGAGTGAAATGCACAGACCGAACCCGACAACGTTTCAGCATATTGATTTTTCTTTCTATGAAAATTAGTAATCACCTTGACCGTAACATCACACGGTTTCCACGAATACCTACTTGTTCTCCTTAATCGCGTCTCCAATGAACATAATGCCTGTCTCATAGTCCTTGACCACGTCTGTACGTTTTTCAAGGATATCCATTAATACATTGCGTACAATATTTGTGGTTGATTGAATAGCAAATTTTTCAGCACGCACAGCGCTATCAAGCGCCTTCTGTGCAGTTTTGACAGCTTGTTCCGCCGTAGCTAACTCACCCTCTTTATCTGTGACATTTTTTTCGGCATTTGTAAATTCTGATTTTTTGCTTCCATAATCCTCTTCTGCTTTTTTCGATGCCGCTTGAGCAGTATCAAGCTTCGCGTTTTCTTCACCCATTTTCACTTTATAGTCTTTTTTCTTTTGATCAGTATTTTCATCACCAGGATACGAATTATAAGCAGCCTTAGCTATTTCACATTGTCCTTTCTGTGTAGTAACAGTATTTTCGCATCCACTTTTCTTTTCCTCTGCCTCTTTCAACAATTTTCCTTTAGCTGACATAATTTCTTTAGCACTCGTTAATTCATTAGCCTTGTTACTCTTTTCTTTTTCTTTGTTCTGCAGTTCATCACTCAACGGTTTCGCAAGTTCGGCATCACGAATACCCGAAATTAGTACAGTATGAAACCGCTTAATTTCACGAAGCGCATTGATGATCCTCTCCGCACGTGCTTTTTTTTCTTCTGTCTTCTCGTCTTCAGGTTTTTCAGGTAATTCTTCAGGTAATTCTTTGCGAGCGGACTCAAGATAAATTGCCAAGGACACAAGCTTTTCCTTTAATTTTGGAAGTATGTTATCTACTTTCGTATCTGACAGGCTGTCCGAGAATGTGGCATTCCGATTTTCTTCATTTAGCCAGAAAAAATAGGGTAAATCGGTTGCGATGGTGAAATTGAATGATATAATAAGGCGAAATGAAATCTTCAGAGCAAAACCACACGGAGCAGTTAAAA
>AYTS01000070.1 GCA_002009475.1 Candidatus Brocadia carolinensis
CTCTCGTTTCACGGTACCGCACTTCTTGCACTTAACTCTCCGTACCTCCGCCTCCAGGTATATCCTGGCATCCCCGCAGGATAGATCCCGTGTCTGCTGCACTTTCTTGTCGTAGTGGCTCCGATGTACCGTGCCACAACATCCGCAAATCGTTTTTTTTGGATCCTCTTAAACCGAATAACCCGAGCGCGTGGATCTCCAAATTTCCCCTGTATATCAGATTGCGGTAGGAACCCGGGGAAGTGGTATTCGTCCAATAATCGTCTCTTTTTTCCCATAAGGTAATCATACAGATTTTACGCCCCCTTTAAAAGCTCTTCTCCCTTTATCTAAAGCCATCTTATACTAATTTGCACTCCCCTTTTACCCACACGACTACGCGATGACCCGGTTTTGCAGACAAACAACGCCTCCGCCTTCTTTCCATATCTGTTTTACGAAGTCTCTTGAAACCGCGTGCTTTTCACCTTCGGAACAATCGTAAGCATATACAAGAATGTTCGTGTCAATGAGCTTATCTGGCATACAGGTCTTCGCGTGTTGAGTAAAGTTTCTGTCCTAAATAAAAACCTTTGTCAAGAAGTCTTCGTTGTCTATCTTTTATTTCTTCTTGTTCTTCCTTCTTCACAGGTCTCAATGTAACAAGGGCTTCCGTTCCGACAGGAAGGCTTATCTTTTCCTTGAAACGGATTACATTGTCTTCAACTACGCCTTTATAAACCTTCTTCAAATTCTTTGCCTCCTTTCCAAATACCATCCGGAGTGATGGGCGCCACTGAATAATAACATGCCTGAACCTATTTTGCACGCTTTAAAACAAGGCGGCCTAACAGTAACCTGTAATACTCGTTCAACTCCAGTACGTTAGTCGTTTATCTTTTTAACCCTCTTTTCAATAGTTTTTTTCAATTCCACTTTTTATTTTCTGCTGTTTGCTGTCTGTAAAAACATCTGATCGCTTTAGTGCTTCACTTACAAAGGAGGAACATCTTCATCAGATTGCCCCTTGATGTTTTATGCTAAAAACCCCTTCAAATTCAATCTGTAATGGTCTTGCCCTAGAGCTCCATTTTATCCATTACGCGAAACTTTTCAATTGGAATGCAATGACCTGCTGCTATCTTTATTTGTTTGCCTTATCGACGGAGAGATCCACGTTAAACCCCGACACAAAGACGTCCTCGCATCTCTGGTAAGACGTATCATAAGCACCTGGCGTTACGGGAAAATCCGGAGACAATGTCTCGCCGGTCACATAGACGTATCCCCCAGCACTGATGGCAATTGAATTGCC
The DNA here is from genome assembly GCA_002009475.1 of Candidatus Brocadia carolinensis. Classification (GTDB taxonomy): domain Bacteria; phylum Planctomycetota; class Brocadiia; order Brocadiales; family Brocadiaceae; genus Brocadia; species Brocadia carolinensis. The sequence continues at coordinate 1,295 of AYTS01000070.1, forward strand.
AAAATCAGGACGAGACCCGCCCAGAAAAGTGGAGATAAGCAAATTCGCTAGTCCGCTGTTGAACTTCGATACAAAGACGTCACTGCTGCCATTAGGCGTGGTATCATAGGCGCCGGGTGTTGCGGGAAAGTCTGTTGAGCTGGTGTTGCCTGCCACATAGACATTTCCACCGGTATCGACGGCAATTCCCTTCCCATAATCGTGTGCATCCCCCCCCCAGGAGTGTGGATGCAGACAGGCTTGTCAGTTGATTGTTGAACTTTGAAACGAAAACATCCTTAGTTCCGCGTTTGTAGGTTGTCGTATAAGCGCCATCCGTTGTGGGAAAGTTTGGTGACACCGTTTGCCCTGTCACATAGACGTTTCCACTGGCATCGATGGCAATTGCCGTAGCATGGTCATTAGAATATCCACCCAGGAAAGTGGATGCCAGCAGGTTCGTCAGCCCATTACTGAGCTTTGATACAAAGACGTCGTCATTACCACCATTATAAGAGGTATCATAAGCGTCCGGCGTTGCAGGAAAGTCTTTCAGACAGGTATTGCCGGCAACAAAGACGTTTCCAGCGCCATCGATGGCAATCGCTCTGCCATAATCACCGGAACTGCCGCCCAGGAACGTGGATGCCAGCAAGCTTGTCAACCCGCTGTTGAACTTCGCCACAAAGGCATCATAATAACCACCGTTGTAAGAGGTATCATACGCGCCTGGTATCGCAGGAAACCCAGACGATAGGGTCTCACCGGCCACATAGACGTTTCCCTTGACATCGATGGCCATTGAACAGCCATAGTCATCATCCTTTCCACCCAGGAACGTGGATGCCAGCAGGTGCGCCAGTCCATTATCAAATTTCGATACAAAGACATCCCAACGTCCGTTGCCTGCCGCATCATAAGTGCCCCGTGTTGTGGGAAAGTCTGTTGAATACGTAGCGCCTGCTACGTAGACGTTTCCTCCGGCGTCGATAGCAATTGAACTGGTGCGTTCGTGATTGAGCGCCCCGCCCAGGAACGTGGACGCCAGCAGATGCGTTAACCCGCTGTTGAACTTCGACACAAAAACGTCCGTATTGCCGTTACGGGTCGTGCGATAGACGCCCGGTGTCGTTGGAAATTCTGATGACAGGGTTTCGCCAGCCACAAAGACGTTTCCTTCAGCATCAACGGCAATTGATTTGCCCCGATCCTCATACGGCCCGCCCAGGTACGTTGAAGCCAGAAGGGGATCGATAATGAGGTCTTTTGTTTTGTCGTAACCTGCTACCTTGAAACCGTATTCCGATTTTAGATTTTGGATTTTGGATTTCGGATGTAAGAGATGGTATTCAGCCATCACATCCACCCGCTTTCCTTTAATCTCCTGGTATGCAACGGGTTTTGTGAACTTTACTACGCCTAATTCCGTCTCTGCAACAAGCTCACCCGCCGTGTTTATCGTCAACCCCTGTGTACCCTTCATCTTGATTCTTATCGTCTCGTGGTTTGCATCCGGTTTTACCGTAAAGATCTTTTCTACGTTATTTCCATACGCCTTTAACCTTAATTCTATCCCCTCATACACCTCACCCATTTCGACAATCTCATACGTTGGCACATTGCTCTGCCACTGTGATGAGTCATTACCGGTAAAGAAATTCACGGTGGCTACGGATTTTGAAACACCCTTGATTTTATTAATCTTGCCACCTACGAGTTGTTCTTTAAGGGCGATGCCCCTTACGTCCTGTCTCGGGCAATTTTGTTTCTGCTGCCCCTCCCGATCTTTTGTCTCCTCGCTTCCATGCCGCCCTTCAGGTAATGAATAGAAGATCTCCCCGTTTTTGTTTACAAACACCGTCCCCCCAAAGGTCGGTGCATAAAAAAGCACCCTTTCATCAGCCTGACCATTATTGGCTATAAAAGGCACCTGAACTTTTTGAACTTCTCTGGTAACTTTTTCCTTTAAGTTTTTACCCGTATTGCCTTGTCCTGCGAAAAGAGGCATTGTCGTTAGTGGTATTATTGAAAGGAAAAAAGAAAAAAAACGTTATACGACAGAGAACGTTACCTGCATGAGGTACACAACTGCGAGACAAGTTTCTCATCACCTTACAACCTTCTTTCTGATAGTGTTCAAGAAATACATCATGAAATTCGCCATCTGGTCATCTTTCAATAATCGCTCAAATGATAATTATTTTTAACCATTGGCAACATACTAAGAATCTCTTCGTCAGATTGCCTCTCCGTGTGATATGACAAAAAGCTACTTCAAATTGCTCAATTATTGGTAAGCAATGCCTACCCGGCTACCAAACGGAATGAGGTATTATGCCTTCGTGATTTGAGTTAATTCATTTTTTCTCATTTCGAGTTCCGCAATCTTCGACTTCAATTCTTTCAGTTCTTTATTTATTTTTTTCAATTCATTCTTAGCCTTTTTCTTATGAAACAAATCTTTCCCAAATTTTTCTGAAGCAAATTTTTCAACTTCTGATCTAAGCAATCTAAGATATGGATTGCCGTATATACTGCCCTCCCTAAATTGGAGCTTTCCTTCATTAATGGCTTTTATGATATCATTTTGAGTCAATCCAAATTCTTTAAAAGCAGTCTTATCGCTTAGAGTACATCCCTTTTTTGTCCATTCATAATTTACATCGGTATAAGACATAGAATTTCTCCATCAGCACGATTTCTCATTGTCTCTCTGCCTGACAACCAAATTCAGCGGCGCGACGATAGGAGCATCCGCGAGAATGGTTTTTCAAACTTTCTTTGCCTTTGTTCTGCGTTTTTTTTTGAAGCAGCGGAATTAAACAACGCAGAGCCCTATTCACAGATTCCGAGTCTGGGAAATACGCGCGAATATCTGGCTCCAGGACAACTGCGCCCTCTTTTGGCATTACGTTCTTAGTAATAGTCGTACCGTCTTCCTTGTGAATAGTAATTGTATACCCACTTTCCATGGCTCTGTAATGTTTGCCACGCACCCCGCCAGCAAAATCGTACTCAGCGCGCGTATCGTCCCCCTTCATGTGCACCATTTTAGTTGCTTCCTTTTTCATAAAGTTTCCGCTCCGATGATGTTGCCTTACGACAATTGATAATACGTATGTTCGAGCCTCGTTCGGTATAAACCACTACGAGCACTTGTCCCTTATCAGAACTCCCAATGTCAATATATCGTTGTTCTTCCGTTGAATGATCAGTGTCAGGAATTGTCATTGAAAATGGATCGAGGAAAACGGTTGTGGCCTCATCAAAACTGACTCTGTGCTTTTTGAGATTCGCTTTCGCCTTCTCTTCGTCCCACTCAAAGTTCAGTTTCATCATGGCTCCTGTAAACCATAGCGATCTATTTTATCCATTACGCGTAGCTTTTCAATTGGAATGCGAAGACCTATGTTTGCTTTTACCGACTATTGGCCAAAACCATTTCCATCCAAGCCTCGTTTGCATGAAACATATCCTTCATGCAGAATTAACCCGATTGCTCAGGTTTTGGTGGGCGGTAACTTCCCCCACTTAGCTCAATTCAAAAATCCTCAGACAAAACATTTGCTCCCATATCAAAGTACCTATAAAAAATGGGAAGATTAAATTTCCCTCTGATATGAGCAAGGTACTTCTTGGTATCCAAATCGGGAGGGTTATCAGAGATAATGAACAGTTTTTCTGCTCGTTCCGAATCAGGCCAATACGAATACTCAAGAATCTGCCCTAATGCATTTCTAATGCTTAATTTGGGGTTGTCTGTTTTTATTTCGAAGTAATGCCATGCATCAGAATGAGTCTTTGTCTTAATATCAACTCTGTCTTTTTCTATGGCTACCGTCTTGTACTCATTTTTGTAATAATTCCGCAATAATGCACACAGGCCATTTTGCAGTTTGTCATGATATGGATCGAAAGAACTTTCAACTTTATAAATTCGAATTCTTTTTTTTGGATTCTTGAACATGCCTTCGTTATCCTCATCTGAAATTTCTGCAAATGTGAAGTCATCTGTTTTAGGCAGAAGTTTATATCGAGTCGTCGTAATATTAATGTCTTGAGCTGATAGTTCTTTGATTTCCTCAGGTCTAATAACATCTTCAAATTTAAATTTTACGTTAAAGAAAATATCAGGTAATGTTTTGGTAAAAGTTGTTGGGTCTGCGCCCGCCTTTTCTATCTCTTTAATCATTTCCTTAAGCCACCCATTCCGCTTATAAATTGAGTAGATATTTCTGGATTCTTCTTTGGAAATACATTCGGCATTCTTTATTTGCCTTACAAAATATTTTATTCCGGCAGTAATTGTAAATAAGAAAATATTGTATGTCTTACCGACATGCTTATTAGATTTTAAATTTAATGGCTGTAAGAAAGCGTAGTGATATCCGTTAATAATGCGGGCTTTATCGAATAGCCATTCCTCATGCCCATATCCATATTCTGCCTCAAACGAGTTTGTTGCAGCGCTTTTTCCTTTTGAACCCGATGGAAATTTCCAACCTTCAGAATTCCAGCAGATTTTTGATATTTTATGCTCCATTATGTCTTCCAAGTGTCTGGATTACACACAACGAATCGATAGGCAATCATGCCGTTTCGTTCAATATAGTTTATAAACCAGTTGACCATATAAGAAATAATTGCAAAAACAATATCAATTATTTAATGGGTAAAAACACTTAACCCGAACAAACCGAAAGAGAAAGACGATCTGTTTCTCTCACACAAAGCCTCTAAGACGCAAAGATTTATTGTATATCCCCATTGATTATTCTATGGCGGGTTCGGGTTTGCAACCCGAACCCTATATTTTGTCAGCCAATAACCTCAGGGAATTCAAACCGACGGATGAATCAAATTATTGGGTTCAAGTTGCAAACGAGAACCCGCTTAGGAGGATGTGCCGGAGTGGTATGACCGCGATTCTTGTCAAATTGCGCGACCAGCCCAATGATTTCCTGCGGAACGGACATTCGGGGTATTATTTTTTTGTCTTTGCGGGCGTGCGCCTTCTTTCACGTTCTTCAAACCTGCCTTCAATGGCTGCAAGCCGCTCTCTTATCTGAATGGCAATATCTATTTTTTCATCCAGCCGTTTTATCTCCGTCGTTATTTCTGCTTTTAACGAATCAATGCGTCCGTTTAAGCTTTTGTCCATTGAGTCAATGCGTCCGTTTATGTTTTTGTCCATTGAATCAATGCGTCCATTTACCTTTTCGTCTAACGAAACGATTTTGTAGTCCAGCGAATCCATGCGTGCATTTAGACTTTTGTCCAGCGAATCTATTCGCGCATTTAATCTTTCGTCTAACGAATCAATCTTTTCATCGAGACGCTTTATCTCAACCTGTAGTGCCTTCAATTCCGGCGCTACAATGTCCTGTAATGCCTGTTTCACCTCTTCATAAACACTCATATAAGCCTCTTTGCAGAAAAAGGTTAATTTCTGAAAGTAATTGTATCAAATAGTCTCTTAATAAAAAGAAAATTTTGAACAATATCTTTTCTTAAAAACCGCATATATTTTCTAATGCCACGGCAATCGTATCAACTTCGTCGTCATACACCGTCCGCATATCCAGAAGCACGTGGTCTTGCTCAATCCTGGCAAAGATCGGAGGGGTGTTGCCCCTTAATTGTGCAGCTATTTCACCGGCATTCATTTTTTCCGAACGAAGAGAGATGAGCTTTGTGGGAATTCCCTCACCGGGTAATGATCCACCACCCATCTCTGAAATGCCATCTACCATGGAAATGCTCATGAATGCCTTTGTCTTAGAAGTTAATCCGTTGATAAATCTTTTACATCGTTCTTCAATTACCTCAAGTGGAGTTAACATCATGTGAAGGACGGGAATCTTTTGTACGGCAAGGTTCTCTTCCAGGTAAAGTTTTAACGTTGCCTCCAGCGCTGCAATGGTCAGCTTTCCAACACGGAATGCGCGGGTTAATGGATTCCTTTTCAGCAGGTCGACCCATTTCTTTTTTCCGGCAATAATGCCACCCTGAGGACCTCCTAACAATTTATCTGTGCTAAACGTGATAATATCTACCCCGGCCCTTATACTTTCCTGTACGGTTGGCTCATGGGGCAACCCAAATGGTTGGAGATCAACTAATGCGCCGCTTCCCAGGTCATACATCACAGGGATATTCCTCGTTTGACCCAATGAAACAAGGTCTTTTAAATCCACCGTCTCAGTAAAACCCATGATCTTGAAATTGCTTTGATGCACCTTGAGAATAAGGCCGGTATGCTCGGTAATGGCGTTGCTGTAGTCGGTGAGATAGGTCTTGTTGGTCGTCCCCACCTCGACCAATATGGCCCCGCTTTTGGCCATCACATCGGGCATGCGGAATGAGCCGCCGATCTCAACAAGCTGGGAACGGGAAATGATGACTTCTTTCCCCCTGGCTAAGGTATCTAAGGCCAATAAAACGGCTGCTGCATTGTTGTTGACAACCAGCGCCGCCTCGGCCCCGGTAATCATACAGATGAGTTGTTCAACATGATGATACCGAATCCCCCTCCTTCCGCTTTGCCGTTCAATTTCCAGGGTACAGAAGCCTTTTAAGGCACCTTGTATCTGTTGTGCCGCCTCATCTGCCAGTGGTGCCCTGCCGAGTCCGGTATGAAGGATGATCCCTGTTGCATTAATAGCATGCCCGATACCGCAGAATTTTTGCCGGAGGGATTGCTGTATGAGATGGTAAAGTTTTTGTGGAGACAGATCAATTGTCTGTGCTTCGGCAAATTCTTTTTTATCCGTCAGTGATTGCCGGATGTCCTCCAAGACTGTGCGTATTGCTTCAACTACCAGTGTCCTTGGATAAATACCAGTTAATTTTGATACCTCCGGAGACTCAAGGAGTTCGTTGACCGATGGGATTAATCTGAGGATGTCCTGGTGCATATTTCTATACCATTAGCGTTATTTAAAAAGCCGTGATCTTTCAAAGAGTAACGGGTTCAACAGCAAGGAGTCAGGAGTCAGGAGTCAGGAGTCAGGAGTCAGGAGTCAGAATAGCATTTGAATAGGAATTTAAGAGTTTGCTTATTTCTTCCAATTGAGAAATTAATGTTTTTGTATCAATATAACCCAGGTCTTTGGCGAGGATCAAATAATAACGACACTCTTCAACAGAACCTTGAGCTATATTCATAAAACGAAACTTATCTGGTTTACTTTTTTTCCTGAAACCTTCGGCTATATTAGCTGGAATAGAAATAGCCGCTCGCCTGAATTGGGAAGTCAAGCCATACATCTCTTTTTTGGGAAAATTTTCACTTTGCCGATAAGCAGACAAGACAAATTGATGAGCTTTTTGCCAAACAATTAAATCCTGAAAACTTTTCGCTGCCTGTCTTTTCATTCTGACTCCTGACTCCTAAGCTAATTCTAATCTTCCCGAAAGTTCGCATTCGTTATAAACTGTTTCATTAACTCCCTGCTTTTTTTTCCAGGCGACGCCTCTACACCGGAAGACACATCCACGGCATACGGTCTTACCATACGAACAGCCTCGGTTATATTTTCAGGCGTCAATCCACCCGACAAAATGATATTCCCATAGTTATGCGCCTGCTGCGCAATCTCCCAGTTAAAAGCCATCCCTGTCCCACCCATAACACCTTTTACATAACTATCCAGCAAAAAGGCGTGAGGTTTGTAATATGAGAGACACATTAAATCATCTTCTTCCTTAATCCGGAAGGCCTTTATTATTTTGAATCCCTTCAAATCGTGGATATACAGAGGATCTTCATTACCATGGAGCTGAATGGTATGTATTCCGCAAAAATTGCAGATATCCTTTACTGTTTCTACCTTTTCATCCACAAAAACCCCAACAGGAGAAACAAAAGGTGGCAGCTTTTCTATGATATCCCTTGCCTGCTCTTTCGTCACCTGGCGGGAGCTCCTTGCGAAGACAAATCCCAGAGCATCGGCGCCTAACTCAACCGCTGCCTGCGCATCTTCGCTATTGGTAATACCACATATTTTTACTCTCATCATAGTAACACAAAAGTTCAAATCTCTTTCTATGAAAATCAAACGCTACCGGATATAAAGGTCTCTATCTCTTTTATAAATTCAGGATATAATTTCTCCGCCATCGTAACGGATTCTAAAACTAACGAATGATCAAGCAAGTCGTATTCATGCACAAGCCTGTTCCTGAGTCCTGCAGATGGGGCAAGTTTTTCTGCAAGGTCAGCAGAGATTATTCTCAATTGGCCTGCTTTTATAAAGCTTTCATAATAATCATCGGGGGGCGCATTGCCTGTTTGAACTATCAGGTGGGAATTTATATCAATTGCTGCCTCGATCAATTCTTGTAAGAGTCTCTCCGTTGCCTTCCTTTTGTATACGTCTCTGATATATTCTTTCCTGGTCATGTTCTTGATTGGTTCAAGCGCCTTCAGGTTTTCTGCTATTACAAGGAGTTTGCGCCTGATAATCTCTTTTTCTATTGGGCTCACGCCAGCCCCCTTGCTTTTAAAAACTGCTGAATTGCCCCAGCTTGTGCATCGCGCAATTTTTTGGTGTCAACATATATCCTGAAGGCAAGTGAATAAAATTCATTGAACATGCCGGGTTCTCTTTCATAAAGAAGCATGCCGCTTTTTACTGCAGAGAATTTCAGAAGTGGACTTGCGCGTTTCAGATCAACCACATCAACATTATCAGCATGGAGAAGTCTAATAACCCTGTTGGTGAGGGTCAGCATATCAACAGGGTTGTCAAAGAGAAATGCAAGGTCAATGTCGCTTTTTTTATGCATTTTCCCTGAAACGGCTGACCCAAACAGCAAAACAAGTCTCAGCCCTTCGTCCTGAAACAGAGGAGTAAGCCTTTTTCTGATTTCCTCAATTGATACTTTTGCTATTGACCCTGTCATAGGAGTACCTAACGCAGAGAAGCCGCACCCAATTCCCTGTTGTGAAAGCGGGGATTCGCTTCGGAAAAGACCCTCGCAATGACACAGGCTATGCCTTTGATGACATATTGTGAGTTGTCATTGCGAGCACATTCGCGTTGCTCAGGGTAAACTCCGCGAAGCAATCTTTCTCTCATAAACAATCAGTACCTCCAGAGAAGGGGTAAATAGGGTTGTGAAAAAACTTACAAAAACTTGTCCTCATGAAAATGGGGAAAGAAATTTTTACATGGTAATACTATAGGGAGGCACGTTGGTAATGTCCCTCTCTAAGCTTAGTGTCTAAAATGCCGCTGGCCGGTAAATACCATGACGATGCCATGTTCGTCAGCCGCAGCAATCGATTCGTCATCCTTGTTAGAACCACCGGGTTGAATAATCGCCACTACACCGGCCCTGGCGGCGGCATCCACGCTGTCCCTGAACGGGAAAAAGGCGTCGGAGGCCATGACTGCGCCTTTCACCCGATCACCTGCCTTCTTCAGGGAAATCTCTGTGGAGTCGATACGGCTCATCTGCCCGGCACCCACGCCCACTACGGCCTCGTCCCTTGCTAACACAATGCTATTCGATTTAACATGTTTACAAACGATAAAGGCAAACCGCAGGTCGGACATCTCCTTCTCGGACGGTTTTCTCTTCGAAACCACCTTAAGGCTTGCAGGGTCATAAACAGACAGATCCCTACCCTGTAAAAGCATTCCACCTACCACCCTCTTCATGTCGCAGGCACAAGGATCCATCGCTTGTGCTGATAAGGCGCCAGTCTTTAAAAGCCTCAAACTGCTCCCCCACTTGCGTTTTGTGGTAAGGATATCTACTGCCTTTGGTTCAAACTCTGGCGCAATAATCGCCTCTACAAAATGGCCAGGCTCCGTAATGGCATCTGCCGTTGCCACGTCCACAGTCTTATTTAATCCAAGAATACAGCCAAACGCAGATACCGGGTCGCTGCTGTACGCCTTTTGAAATGCCTCAGCCAGGGTATTGGCCGATGCAGCGCCACAGGGATTGGTATGCTTTATCACGATGGCTGAAGGTTTCTCAAATTCTTTCACTAATTCCAGTGCGGCATTCAGATCGATAATATTGTTATAGGAGAGCTCCTTTCCATACAATTGCTGGGCGTTGGATACGCAAGGTTCTTGAACATTCTCCTCCACGTAAAATGCAGCCGTTTGATGCGGGTTTTCGCCATAACGCAGAGATTGCCGTTTCGTATAGTCCAGGGAGAGCGCAGTAGGATAGCCGCCTTTTTCCTTATCCAAACTATCAAAATAGTTGGCGATAATCCTGTCATAACGCCCTGTGGTCCTGAATGCCTCAATGGCCAGTTCAAAACGCATCTTTTCGGAAAGATCATTATGATTAGCCTTGAGCTCTTCAATAATGAATTCATAGCGCTTAGGGTTCACCACAACAATCACCTGTTTGTAATTCTTTGAGGCAGAGCGGATCATGGAAGGGCCACCAATGTCGATATTTTCAATCGCCTCTTCCATGCTCACGTCCTTTTTTGCAATTGTCTTTTCGAAGGGATACAGGTTAACCACCACCATATCGATCGGTTTAATACCCAGTTCCTTCATCTGTTTTCTGTGGGTTTCGTTGTCCCTTAAAGCTAATAACCCCCCATGCACCTTGGGATGCAGGGTCTTCACACGGCCGTCCATAATCTCAGGAAATCCCGTGTGCTCGGATATTTCGATTACACGAATGCCGTTTTCTTTCAGTAATTTAGATGTTCCGCCGGTGGAGATAATTTCAACCCCTAAATGCTGCAACTCCCTGGAAAACTCCACAATCCCTGTTTTGTCAGAAACACTGATAAGCGCCCTTTCTAATCTTGCCATCTTTGTTTTCTCCTTGTTATTTATTTAAGCTGTCTTTGGCAGCTACTTTAAATCTCCCCTTATTTGGTAGGACAAGCGTCCCCGCTTGTCATTATGATATCAACCGGGACGGTTGACCTACCTAGGGGCCGGGGGGGGGTGTTACGGCCGATTTACACACCCCTTAATCCCCTCTTTCCAGAGGGGAAAATATCTGTTTGAAATTCCTTAACATTAAAGTCTCCGCAAGTCATGTATAGTATGCGAGAGGGAATTTATGACCGAAGATATAAGCCAGATAGGGGATATCATAGCAGAAAATCAAGACATATCAAGAGGACAATTATTCCGAAAGGTATGTCAGAGGCCAAACTGTCAAGGGGCAAATGTGGAAAATTTCTGTGTTTTTCCTTGCACAGCACTTGTTCCATCCACCCACTACGTTCAGTAATAAATGTGGGTAATGATTAGCTTAATAAACTTGAGGGATGCAGGGGGCTGTTTTTTGGGCTATTGTACCCCCTCGCCCCCTGGCTTTTATTCGACTGGTGAGGGTATCAAACGACATAAAACCCATGGAAAAAGGCTGAAAAACAAGAAGATTTTGTTTGACAAATAGATATGCACGGCATAACCTTAAAGGCATATGAAAAGGGACGTTCGCAGGGATACAACGATAATAAAATTTATAAAGGAATTGGTCTCTAAGTCGATCCAATTACGAAGGGATTGTATCGACTTTTTAGCCCTTCTTAATTTCAGAGACAAGAGGGCACAAGACAGCCAAAGCGTTATCAAGACATCCTTGAGGACCGTGTGCAAGCATGCGGTTTCAACCAGGGTATACGGGGGAATGGCGCTCTTGTTTTCCATCAGTCTGTTTCTCCTGATGGTGGGTGCGTTGGGAATCTATGGCCTCTTACGCTTCCCTTTTGGTCTGGGCGTATTTTATACCGGCAGCATTATTGCACTGTGTTTCGTCTTTTTCAGGGTAGTGCTGCTTCCCTTGCGGTCATTCCTGAGCAGAGAAGAAATTGCGCTCCTGATTGAACAAAAGTTCCCCTCCTTAAATAACGGCCTGATCAGTTCGCTACAACTGACTTCTGACAAGGCACGCAAGAAGACTGTTGGCTATTCTGAACAATTGATCTCGATGCTGATAGATGATACCGCAAATCAACTAAAACAGTTAGACCTTAGCCTGGTGATTCGTAAGAGATTTTTCCGATTGAGCTGCGTCCTGTTGATTGCATCCGTGTCTGTCTTTGGGGTAGTTTGCGCCACAAAACCTTCGTATCTTAAAAAAAACATCCCCTTCCTCCTGAGCTATTTAAGAAGCGGAAAGTCCTTGGGGGAGGCAGGGCTCATGGTTTCTCCCGGTCCCGTCATTGGCGATATTACGATAAGTTACCGGTACCCTCTCTACTCAGGACTGCAGCCAAAGACGGAGTACAATACCAGTGGTAATATCAGGGCGTTAAAGGGGAGCGAAATTCAGATGAGTGCTATCAGCAATCGATCCCTGTTGTCTGCAGCTCTTATTGTAAACAATTCCGCAAAAATACCCTGTGTGATAGAAAACGGTAATATGATAAAAGGCGTTCTGTCATTGCTCGAAAGTGGCACCTACATTTTTGAAACTACCGATTCCAACGGGAGGACGGTTCAGGATCCGACTCCACATACGATCCAACTGGACCCGGACCAATTTCCTGAAGTTTCTCTAAATGCGCCGGCAAAGGATATTGTCGTTCATGAAAGTGATACGGTCGGGATTACGTATACAGCAAAGGACGACTTTGGCATTGATGAAATTTCTCTTGTGTATATGCAGGGAGAAGAACAAAAGACCAGGGCGCTTGCCAGCTTTGGTAAAAAGCAGTTACAGTATCATGGCGCGTATGTCTGGTCGCTGAGCGAGTTGACCTTGCGGCCGGATGATAAAATTGCGTACCACCTTGAGGTGAAAGACAATGACGCAATCTCAGGTCCGAAGGTCAGCAGTTCCCCGACCTATTATCTGGAAATATATAGTTCCCGGAAAAAACATATGGAATTAGTGCAACTGCAGGAGGCGCTTCTGCAAGAACTGATCCATATGCTGGCAGACGATCTCACGAAAAGGATCGATGATGAACGGTGTACGGAGAAGGAGTATTTAACCATGACGCAAGATGGTATCCTGGAACGTGCAGAAAAGATTATCGGTCTTTTCACCGACATTTTGGTGGGCATGCAGGACGATGTGAGGGCAAATTACAGCGTCTATTATTCCCTTGAAAATTTGAAGAACAAATTTCGTGAGGTTACGGAGAAAAAGCGGATGGCGCTTCGTCAGACGCTCCTCACGGCTGGGGAAAACGCTATTCCTGTTTCCGTGTTGCGTGAGTTGCAAAAGGTTCAGGACGAGGAAGTGGTAGAAGTAGAAGATAGTATCATCTTTTTGAATGACATCATAAGGAAGCAACAGCTGGAAGATGTCTTTGACACAGGAAAGAATTTAATTCAATCCCAGACTAATATTGAAAAGCTGCTTGATAAGCTGCGGGAGGGAGAAGACGCTAAACTGAATGAAAAGGTGCTCTCGGAACTCAGGCAAATTGAGGAAACCATCCGGCAGATGATGGATAAACTCATGCACATGGCGCAGGGAGAGCATATGGATGAATTTTTAAATGCGGATGCCCTTAAACAGATTGAACAGAACGATATTATGAAGGAACTGAATGCCATGAAAGAAGCGTTCAATAAGGGAGACCTGGAAGCGGCACTGCAGGCATCCCAGAGACTTCTTTCTGCGCTTCAGGGAATGATGAACCAGATGAAATCTTCTGCACAGCATCTTGCAGACTCCTCCTTTTCAGACATGCTCAAAGACACCAATCAGCTCCTGGACAAAATATCCGAATTGGAACAGAAAGAAAAAAAAGCTTACAGAAGACACCGATGCTTTGAAAAGAGATATCCAGAAACGCACTTCGGAGGCCACAAAAGAGACCTTTCAGTCATTTTTCCAAAAGCAGGAGAAACGGGTGGCAGCAATCAAGAAAGATATTGCAGAAGCAAAAGACATCCTGGCCAAAAACGAATTGTTGCAGGAATATTTACAGGTAAATCGTGAATTTAAACGGATGTCGGAAGAAAGAGACATGATGGCAGGCCGGTTTAGTGAATTGTTTGGCGGCGAAGAAGAGGGGGATACCTATCAGGAAGGATTTGATAAAGTGACGGAAACGGCGAAGAAAAATGCCGAATTAAACCGGGCGATCAATAAGGATCCTTTGCAGAGGGATTTCCTCTCCATGTCCCGGGACCTCCCGCAGGCGGAAGAGACCCTGTCCCATCTGGAAGAGATGTTGAATGCGTGGGAGGCAAAAGAGTCGCTGAACCTGGCAAAGGAATTGTCGAATACTATAAATCAATGGAATAGCCGCATGAAACATTCCCTGGAGCAGAAGGCAAACGCCCGGAAGGGGGAAGTTTCCCAAAAAGACCGGGAAGTGCCGGAAAGAGTTGATGACGCTGCGCGGCAAAATCAGCAGATCATTAAGGATCTTGAGGCAATGATGCAGACGCTCGATGATCAGCAACTTGCCGGTATGACACAGGAAGACCGTGATGCATTACAGAAATATGCCGAAAAGCAAAAGGAATTAAAGGAAGAGACTGACGATCTCAAGGAAATGGCGAACGAACTTTCTCAGCAAAATCCGTTCATGGACGAGAATGCAGACAACCAACTCGATCTTGCATCGAAATCCATGGAAGGTGCAGGAAAGAATCTGGAAAAACAGGATATGCAAGGCGCCCTCAATGATGAACGGGAATCGCTCTACCGCCTCGCAGAAGCAAAGAAAGGCATGGAAATGGCAAAAGAGCGTATTGCGCAAGGGATGATGGGGGGCGGTATGCCCATGCCTATGCCCTTCCGCGGTCAAGGGGCTGAAGGACAATTTGGAGCTTCTACAGAAAAGGTTGAAATACCATCCGAGGAGGCATACAAGGTACCAAAGGAATTCAGGGAGGATATATTAAATGCCTTAAAAGAAGGGTTGCCAGAAAAATACAAAGACCTGAACAAAGACTATTATCAGAGATTGGTGGATTAGATGGTCTCTAAGCAGTGAAATTTTGACATTTTATACCAATTTAGCCAGCAGAATGAGAGTAATCCTTTTTAATCGTTCGTAGTGAGCTTGTCGAACCATGGACGGTTATATTTGAATTTGCATTTTATCTTTTTCATTTTATTTAAGCGTGTTTCTTGACAGTGCAAATGCCCCTTTGTTAACCAGGAGGACTCAAAAGCAAAATTCGAGAACTTGGTAAAAGTTGTAAGAAAGGAAAAGATCATAAATGTGTATAAGTCTTTTAATGATTTATGCAAGAAATTATAAGGATTGAAAAGTGGAAAATAAAATCGAGGCACAAAGGCATTTGGCATCTGGTAAAATTTTTTTGGCGCAGGGAAAATATACCGAGGCATGTAATGAATGCGAGCAGGCCATAGAGAAAAACCCGGACTATACCGATGCCTACAACATCTGGGGGCTTGCCCTTTACAGTCAAAAGAAATACGATGAGGCGATTGAGAAGTACCAGAAGGCCATAGAGAAAAACCCGGACTATGCAATTGCTTACAACAACTGGGGACTTGCCCTTTACAGTCAAAAGAAATACGATGAAGCGATTGAGAAGTACCAGAAGGCCACAGTGGTCGATCCAAAATGCGCCGATGCCTACTACAACTGGGGCAGTGCCCTTTACAGGCAGAAGAAGTACGATGAGGCGATTGAAAAATACCAGAAGGCTATAGAGATTAACTCTAAATATGTCCATGCTTACCATAACTGGGGGGTTGCCCTTTACGATCAGAAGAAACACGATAAGGCGATTGAGAAGTACCAGAAGGCCATAGAGATAAACCCGGACTATGCCGATGCCTATGACAACTGGGGCAATGTCCTTGCTGACCTGAAGCGGTACGAGGAGGCAATTGAGAAGTACCAGAAGGCTATAGAGATCGACCCTAAGAATATCTATGCTTACCATGACTGGGGACTTGTCCTTTACAATCAGAAGAGATATGAGGCGGCGATTGAGAAATTTGAGGAAGCGATCAAGGTCGACTCTGATTATGCTGGTTCGCATCATAACATAGCCCATATACTTTGGAAGCAGGGGAAATATAAGAAGGCAAGGGAAAAATGGAAGGGGGCTTGTGATGTGTATAATGCCACAAAAGAAAAAGCAAGAGCCGCTAACGATGCGGAGCCCTTTGCCCGTTATGGTGGCGTGCTTCTTGGGGTCTTTGCTAAGATCGAGGAGGCAGAGGAGGTTTTTCGGGAAGGTCTTAAGATTGACCCTAAACACGTTGGAATGCTCATCGATCGTGTGAGTTTATATAATGCCAGGGAAAGGGATGCAGAGGATAGAAGGGATCCCAAGAATTATAACGAATATACGGAAAAGATGATGACTGCCCACTCGAAGGCATGGGATGCTTACAGAACGGCTGAGCAGATCCTGGCTGAGAAACTCAAGGCTGCGGATGATGCATCCACGCACCTTCAAGCTGGTGAACTCTATTTCATCATGGAAGAATACGACAAGGCCATGAAGCATCTCCTGGAAGCAAGCAAGTCCAACAGTGAATATCTGGCAGCGTATGTTAAATTGGGGATTATTTATACCAACAAGAAAGAATTTACTAATGCAATAAAGTATTTGAAAGATGCCTGCAAACGTGATCCGCAGGATTTCACCATACGGAGCAGCCTTGCGGAGGCATACCTGAAATCAGGGCAATTTGAAAACGCCGAAAGGGAGTATCTTGATGTGTTACGCATCTCCCCATTTCATATTGAATCAGAGATAGGCCTGGGTGAAGTTTATAAAGAGATGGGCGAAAAGGACACAGAATTCTATAACCAGGCGATCTTTCACTTCTCAAATGCACTCACCAAATCACAGTCGGAGTACAGTTCAAAGAGCCTTTCTCACAAAGAACTTACCAGTGTACACTATTCACGAGGGTATGCCCGGAATGCCCTCTATAAGACATCGAAGTCTTTGCGTGATGAAAACCTTTTAAAAGAGGCCCTCCATGATTTCAAGGCATGCCAGAAAAATGACCCGTTCCACCAAAAGGCAAAACGAGCCATTGAAAAGATCGAGAAAAAATATGATGTCTTTTCATCCAGAGGAATCGTGGAACGTATAAGTCCATGTGTTGTTATTGTCATATCTTTTATGATTTTTGTCATGAGCCAGGTAAGTTTTTATTTCGGCAAACCTACATTAAGCAGAAATTGCGTTGTGGTAACAGAGGAACCCGTTGTGCAATCACAACCGAGGATAAAATTTTCAAAAGACGTTCAGAGGGTTTTGAATGCTATGGTGGGGCAGGTATTTACTGCCCCTGACGAATTTTTCAATACGCTTAAGCCAATGATTGGAGAGCAGAAGCTTAACAAATTGAAACCGTTACTTATCAGATATGTGCAGCTTAGTAGAAAACTGCGGTGGGTACAGTTCATCGATGTTGGGTACTATGTTCTTTTAACATTCGGTGCTCTGATCTTCATGATCGCCGGTTTTTATCTACCCAATCTTTCAAAGATGAAATTTGGTACAATAGAATTAGAGAAAGGACCATCTTCGCAAATTACACCTTCTGGGGGAATAGAATTAGAGAAGGGACCACCTGCGCAAATTATACTTTCTAAGGGGATCAATATCGACAACTAGGCAACCGACGTGACTATATTATATCCAATTGTTGCAATAACTCTTATTTAACTCCAGTAGTGTCCGGGTAGAAATTTGCATGCGCGACTTTTGTCATACCCGAACGCTTTTATCGGGTATCCAGAGGCACGTTAAACCTAGAATCTCGCTAAAAATATGCGGGAATGACAACCTTGGAACAATAAATAACACATGCAAAAACCTAACCGGACACTGCTGATTTAACTCGAAACTTTTTTGGCTTCTGGCTTATTTGGTTGGGAATATTTTAAATGAAAAGATTTTTTATTACGTTAGCATTTATATTAACGGCCCTTACCACATTCGCAGGTAAGGCGATTGCCCAGGAAGAAAGGTTTTTTGATGTTATCGGTGAGATAGCTTCCGGTGAGAAGTGTTTGCAGTCATGGCAGGTTGAGGAGGCATCAGCCGTTGCCGACAAACTGCTGCTTATTGCGCGGAACAATCCGTATGTGTGCTTTTTTGCCGGCGAGGTGCGTTTCTATGAAGGAAATTATCAAGAGTCGTTGTCGTTTCTGCATGAGGCGTTGAAAGACCCTGAATTAGCGCAAAAGGGGAAAAAATTTTATGACTTTGTCGATAAAATTTATCAAACGACCAGCAAGTTCAAAGAAGTCAAGACCGAGCACTTTCTGTTTCGATACCTGGAAGAAAAGGATGCAATCCTGGCCGAGTATGCCCTGAATACCCTTGAAAAGGCTTATACTGCCATCGGGAACGACCTTCAGTATTTTCCCAAAAAACCGGTGCTCGTTGAAGTATTTCCCGATGCAGAGAGTTTTTGTGCTATTTCGACCCTCACCAAAGGGGAGATTGAAACCTCCGGCACGGTAGCGATCTGTTTATTCAACCGCATCATTATTACCAGTCCGCGCCTCCTGCCGAGGGGGGTATCAGTGGCTTGATACCCTGACGCATGAGTACGTGCACTACGTAATCATGAAAAAGACTTATAATCGTGTGCCCATCTGGCTCCATGAGGGAATCGCCAAGTATGAAGAAAGACGCTGGTTTGAAAGCGGAAATCCCATGCTTCCGGTCTCCCTGGAAAGCCTGATAGCCGAGGCAATAGAAAAGGACTATTTTATTACCTTTGATCAAATGCATCCCTCCCTGGCAAAATTAAAAAAGAAAGAGGATACTGCCCTTGCCTTTGCCGAAGTCTTCACGGTAATCGATTACCTGGTCAACCGGGGTGGTTACCCTGCGCTCGTGTCCATTCTGGACGGCATCAGGGGTGGAAAATCGACAGAAGATGCGGTGTCTGAAACGACAGGTGTTCCCTTCGCTGAATTTGAAGAAAACTGGCTGCAGGACCTGAAGCAGAAGAAATTTCGGAGGATTCACGGCATTCAGATACTTCCCACGAAACTGGAGGAAACATCAACCATCGTAGATGATATGGAAAGCGTTGCTGAAATCGAGGTGAAGGACGCCCGGAAGTTTGCCATTTTGGGCGACCTCCTGCGTCACGAAGGGTTACACAGCGCGGCTATCGTAGAATATGAAAAGGCAGTCAGGAAGGCGGGCAACATTTCTCCGCAAATCCAGAATAAATTAGCCATGTCCTATATCATGGATACTCAGTATGCAAAGGCGGAGGAAATCCTGAAGGTGGCGCTGGAATATTATCCTGAATATACCACCACGTATATTTCTCTCGGTGAACTCTACCAGCGAAAAGGCGAGTATGATGCTGCCATAGAAATTTTGTCACAAGCCAATCACATCAATCCCTTTAATCCCATCATCCACAAAAACCTCGCGCAATTATATCAGAAACTGGACAGGAAAGACGATGCTGCTAACGAACTCAGGCGGCTTATGATGCTGACGCCATAAGAGAATTCTTACGCAGTTTTTTTGTATTTTTGTGCTAACAGCGGTGTTTTGCCGCCGACGACTTCAGGGGTGACTAAAAACGAAGCGTCGCCTTTTTGGGAGGGCAGATGATACATGGCATCAAGCATAAAACTCTCAAAGATAGCCCGGAGTGCCCGTGCCCCCGTTTTCTTTTCAAATGCCTTTTTGCTGATCTCTATGAGGGCTTCATGCGAAAATTCCAGTTTTGTTTCTTCCATTTCAAAGAATTTCTGATATTGTTTGACGAGTGAATTCTTTGGCTCTGTCATGACCTTGATCAGGTCTTCCTGGGTCAGCGGCATGAGGGGTGCGATAACGGGTAATCGTCCGACAAATTCTACAATCATTCCGTAATCGATGATGTCTTCAACTTCCACCTTGCTGAGGATATCACCGAAAGAGGCCTCCTGCTTCTCGTCTTTTCGCGCGTCAAATCCAATGTTTGTCTTTCCAATCCTCCGCCGGACAATCTCCTCTATTCCGGTAAACGTACCACCGCAAATAAAAAGGATGTCCCGTGTATCCATTTGAATATACTGCTGTTCCGGGTGCTTCCTGCCTCCCTGAGGAGGGATGTTTGATATCGTTCCTTCCAGCATCTTCAGGAGTGCCTGTTGCACCCCTTCACCGGAGACATCTCTGGTGATGGAGGGATTCGTGCTTTTCCTGGCGATCTTGTCAATTTCATCAATATAAATAATGCCTTGCTGTGCGCGCTGGAGGTTAAAATCTGCATTTCTTAACAAGCCTAAAAGCACATTTTCTACGTCTTCCCCCACATACCCAGCCTCGGTAAGGGTGGTTGCGTCTGCAATGGTAAAAGGCACGTCAAGGATTTTGGCAAGGGTGCGCGCAAGAAGTGTCTTTCCGGAACCCGTAGGACCGATCAGCAGAATATTGCTTTTTTCTATCTCGACGCCGTCACTGCCGCCCCTGGTAAGCAAACGCTTGTAGTGATTGTAAACTGCAACGGCAAGCGTTTTTTTTTGCCTTATTCTGGCCTATGATATATTCATCTAAATGTTCTTTAATCTGTGACGGGGTTGGTATTTTCCCTATTGGTTTCGATGGGGCCTGTTTTTGATCTTTTTTCAACAGCATGTGGCAAGCCTCTACACATTCATTGCAGATGAACGCATCTGCATCCCCCTGAATCAACCGGCTTACCGCATCATAATTTCTTCCGCAAAAGGAACAGCTCTTTTTTACTCCCGCGGCCTTCTTTGCCATGCTTTCCTTACCTCACCGTATTACTACAAGAAGTGGATAAAATGTATCTTTCCTACTGGAAAAAAATAATAACAAAACGTCTCATATTATGCAACTGTTTTTAAAACAAGTCATTATAAAAAGAAAATGGAAATTCTTTTTCTCAGTAGCAGTCCATCCTTCATGAACCGGTTTCCAGAGTTAAAATAGCTTTAAAAAATATTTTTTAAAATATCGTTGACAATGAAGAAATGGTGAATATAATCTGCATTGCTTGTATTTGAGAGTGAGTCTCAATAATGTTAACAGTACTGTTTGAAAGGAGGCAAAGATGCGGTTTGTGTGGTTTGGTGTGCGGATGGTTGTACTATTTTTGGCACTGGTGTTTTTCATTTCTCATGCCTTTGCAGAGTCTTCTGAAACGGAGATGTTGAGGAGCAAGGTGGAAAAGATGGAGTCGGAATTGTCCGAGGTAAAGGACCTGCTCAAGCAGCAGATTTCCAGGGATATGAAGAAGGAGCAGGAAATTGCAGCATTGCGGCAGAGCGATGAGAAGAAGACGAAAGAGATTGCTTCTTTAAAAGAGGGGGATGCCCAAAAAGATCAGGAGATCGCTTCGTTAAAGAAGGAAGTAGCAGGGGCTCCGGTTGCTTCTGAAGCACCAGGAGAGGTTGGCGGAGAGGCGTATTTTGCCAAGAAATATGCGGATTTTGAGAAAAAGAAGGTTGGTCCTGCCTTTAGTGACCAGTACACAAAGCCATTTTTGAGGAGATTCGGGAGAAATACCTATGTCGGTGGTTACATGGATTTTGAATACTGGGCATCAGAAAGTGATTCAGGGAATCACGGTTTTGATCAGCATAGGTTCATACCCTTTATCTACTCAGATATTTCTGATCGCGTAAAGCTTGCGGCGGAGATAGAGTTTGAGCATGGCGGTGTGGAGGGTGGCAGAGATGGAGAGGTGATTCTGGAATTTGCAACCATAGATTTTTTGCTTACCGATTGGCTTAACTACAGGGCGGGTTTTATTCTTACCCCTCTGGGAAAATTTAATCTGATTCATGATTCTCCATTGCAAGACATTACGGATCGTCCCTTGGTGGATCAATTGATTATTCCATCGACTCTTACCGATGCAGGTATGGGTTTCTTCGGCACTCTTTATCCGACACAGTTGGGAAAACTCGATTATGAAATTTATGTGACTAACGGTGCATTCCACGGTTTGGATGATGCCGGCGACTCTAAGTTTACTGCTAACAGGGGGTTGAGAACTTCCAAGGGGGGATATGAGTTTGACAATGAGAATCAGAGCCCCGGCGTTGTGGGGCGCGTTTGTTATAGCCCATTTATCGGTCTGGAATTTGGCGGCTCAACTTATACGCAGCGATATGACGACAAGAATGAGAATCAAATAACCATCCCCGCATTGGATTTTGCCTACCAGAGGGGTCCATTTGAGTTCGTCGGTGAAGGCGCTTATGCCTTTATAGAAACGAATGATTTTGCCGAGGAGGCAGGTATAGCTGATTCTATGTGGGGCTATTATCTTGAAGGCAGGTATCATTTTATGCCGTCATGTTTAAGAACGTGGATGCCGAAGATATTTACCGAAAACTCAACCTTCACCGGTGTTGTGAGATGGGATCAGGTGCAGACATCAGAGCTCACGGCTGATGGAAGAGAAAACTGGTTGAGGAACAGGGTTACCCCTGCGATAAACTATCGCTATACAGAAGATACAGTCTTTAAGTTTGATTATCAGATCAATATGGAAGAGAAAGATCTTGCTGATAGTGGTAACAACGCATTTGTATTTTCTGTTGCAACCTATTTCTAATATTTTTGATAGGGCTGAAAGACTGCTTTTCAATCCCCTCCTGTTGAAGAGGGGATTGGACTGCGGTTGCCTGACGCGGTGTTTCGCCCTGCACATGAGCTTTACCGCACATACACAAAGGCACAAATATGTTTTTATCCTCTATAATAAAGACAAACTCCTTTCCTTGCGTTTGTGCCTTTGTGTATCTGTGGTGAAAAGGGTTCCGGTGTGTTCATGAAAAGGAAGATTGTGGTGCTTGGTGGCGGTCCGTGTGGTTTATCGGCAGCATGGGAATTGTCCGGGAAGGGTTATGATGTTACCGTGCTTGAGAAAAATTCCGGGGTAGGAGGGTTGTGCATGACCCGTGAGTATCTCGGCTACCGTTTTGATCTTGGCGGGCATCGTTTCATTTCAGCGAATAAGGCGCTGGTGGGCCGTGTTCGCCGGATGATGGGTGATGAACTCCTGACTGCAGAGAGAAAGAGCGTGATTTTGCAGAAAGGTAAAACCTTTCAATATCCGCTCTGCGCTCGTGATCTATTCACAAAGATTGGATTCCGGACTGGTCTGAGGGCTTTTTTGTCGTATATCAAGGGGATGGTTGCCGCAGGGGTATTACAGAAGAAAGACGTTTCTTTCGATGACTGGGTGACACATCGTTTCGGACGCATCCTCTATGAACTGTTTTTTGGTCCATATACAGAAAAGGTATGGGGTATTTCTCCAAAACTCATTTCGTCAGATTGGGCGTCACAGAGGATCTCGCTGCTGAATCTCAGCGAGGTATTCTTTCGGCTGATGAGATTGAAGCGGGGTACGCCGCGCACCTATGCCCGCACGTATTTCTATCCCAGAAAAGGGATTGGGCAGATATTTGATGTTATGGGAAGCGTAATACAGCAAAACGGCGGACGGATAGTGCTGAATGCGGATGTTTCTGACGTGGAAGTTTCTGACGGTAAGGTTAAAAAGATAAGGTATAAGTACCAGGGTTCTCGCAGGGAAATCGATTGTGATGCCGTCGTCTCTACTATTCCATTGCCTGACCTGATAAAAACATTCCCTGATGATCTCGTGAAAGAGGTAAAACAGCATGCAAATAGTCTCACGTATCGTGCAATCAGGTTTATGAATATTTTCGTGGATCTTCCTGACGTGAGCGGCAATACGTGGATGTATGTCTCTGAAAAGAAATATATCATGACGCGTATTCAGGAACCTAAGCGTCGCAGTCCTTTTAATGCTCCAGATGGCAAGACGTCACTGATGCTGGAGATACCATGCAACGCGAATGATGCTCTATGGAATTGTGATGATGCTGAGTTGTTCGAAAGGTGTCTTGCTGATTTGTGTGAATTGGGAATTGATGTGCGGGGGAAAGTTACCGGTTATTTTACCTCCCGGGTGTCACACGGTTATCCGGTATATAAACTTGATTATCGTCGACACCAGGAAAAACTGCTGAGTTTTCTTGAACAATTTGAGAACCTGATTGCCTGTGGCAGACAGGGAGCGTTCCGGTATATTTTTATGGACACTGCTATGGAAATGGGAATTGCCGCGGCTCAACGTCTGGTATATGAAAATCCATATAACAAAGAGCAAATACCGTTTATGCGCTCAGAGGCGGGATTGTTGGAGAAAGATTTTATGGCAGTATCGGGGTAGGTAAAAAAATTTTACCGAATAATTGAGAATGAGTCTTAGCCTTGATATTAAAAATTTCAATCACTCCACCATAATCCCTCCCGTTTACGGAGGAAAATAGGGGGGAAAGTCGCAGAAGGCCTGATGTATTATTTTTGATTTTTAGGAGAAAAAATGTGTAAAGGAAAAAATTTTTTTTATGGATTGTTGTCTGGTGTTTTGCTCAGTGGCGCAATGGCTATTGTTCCACTGAAAAGTGTTTTTGCCGTTGAAATGGTTGGTACCGTTGCAAAAAATCCTACAGAAATTCCACCACCGATAACCAGGAGTTGCCCAACGAAGGTTACGGTGGATTTGGTTATTAAAGAGGTCATGGCCGAATTAGCTCCCGGGAAGCAGTTTTGGTTCTGGGGTTTTGCAGAAAAAAAAGATGACGTTGTGGGGCCGTGTACGGTGCCCGGTCCCATGATACGTGTCATGGAAGGCGACACGGTCGTGATAAATTTGACCAACGATTCGAACAATGTGGAACCTCATAACATAGACCTTCATGCTGTTATAGGTCCTGGCGGTGGCGCTGCTGTGACAAATATTGAACCCGGCGAAACCAAGACATTGCAATTCAAGGCAATGAGGACGGGCGCTTATATTTACCACTGCGCTGGTGAAGGGATGCCATGGGAACATGTAGCCTACGGGATGTATGGCCTTATTATGGTAGAGCCAAGGGGGGGGCTTAAAAAAGCATACAGGGAACTCACGAATCATAAAGGAACTGTAGAAAAGGAGTTTAAAGAATTCTACATTGGGCAGGGTGAGTGGTACATAAAACCCGGTGTTGAACACCATCCGGATATCGAGGGTTATTCCCTTGACGAGGATAAGGCGATGTCCGAACACCCCGACTACTTTACCTTTAACGGTCATACAAAGGCACTTAATGATCCATCAATATTTGGCAATACCATGATGGTAAATCAGGGCGATATGGTTCGCATTTTCTTTGTGAACGGCGGACCTAACATTGGTTCCAACTTCCACATTATTGGCCAGATCTTTGATAAGTTTTATCCGGGGCATTACCGGAGCGCAATAAGGAATGAGGAGACGGCTTATATTCCTCCGGGGTCTGCTGCCGTATTTGAGTTTGAGGCATTAGTACCAGGCCAGTATCTCCTGGTTGATCATGCCCTCTTCCGTGTGGTCAAGGGTGCATCAGGATTCCTGCATGTAAATAAAGCAAAAAAGTGGCCTCATCATATTTATAGTCCGGAAGCGACGGGGACGGGGCATTGAGTGTTTATGGAAAGGTCGTGCAATTCCTCT
Source organism: Candidatus Brocadia carolinensis (assembly GCA_002009475.1). Lineage (GTDB taxonomy): Bacteria > Planctomycetota > Brocadiia > Brocadiales > Brocadiaceae > Brocadia > Brocadia carolinensis. The sequence goes on from AYTS01000070.1 coordinate 26,693, forward strand.
CTATCGGTCGGACAAGCGTCCCCGCTTGTCATTATGATGTCAACCAGGGACGGTTGACCTACCTTATGGATTCAGGGGGGTGTAAATAACGCTATAACACACCCCTAACTCATGTAGAGCGACCAGCCTGGTCGCCTTATCATGAAGGAAGTTTATAGTCGCTGCCATGGGCAGCCTAATGTATGAAACAAGGAGAAATTAAAATGAGATACAGAAAAAAACTTTTCAATGCGCGGCTCCTGGCTGTCGCAGTTATAGGGTTGCTTGGGTTCATGAGAGTCTCAGATGTAATAGCCAAACCACTTCCGGGCGGAACCCTGAACCCATTGACCATTCCCAAGTATGTGACACCGCTGGTCATTCCGCCACCGATGCCCAGGACTCCTTCACCTGCTGGCTTCACCGGTGATTACTATGAAATCTCGGTGCGGCAGTTCCGGCAGCAGATTCTGCCCGCCGGCATGCCTAAGACAACGGTATGGAGTTACGGATCTGAAACAAACCTGGCGGGTACTTTGAATTACCCGGCTTTTACCATAGAGGCTACCGTGGGTATACCAACCCGGGTAAAATGGATCAATGGCCTGGTAAACGGAAAGGGCAATTATCTCAGTCACCTGCTGCCCGTTGACAGGACCCTTCACTGGGCCAACCCTGGAGCCGGGACGGGTTCTCAGGACAGCCGGGGGGCCGGTATCTCTTTATATAAAGGTCCGGTTCCGATGATTCCCCACCTGCACGGAGGGAGAAATCAGCAGCAGTTCGACGGATACCCAGAGGCATGGTATCTCCCTAATGCCAGGAACATTCCGGCACGCTTTGCTACCACCGGGTCGTTTTTTAATTATTTTAAGAATCTGCCTGGCAATACTCTTGGAAGTCAGTGGGGGGCCGGGGCTGCCGTATTTGAATATGACAATGATCAGGCTGCCGCGACCCTGTGGTACCATGACCACACCCTGGGTATGACCCGTTTGAACGTCTATGCCGGCCCGGCAGGTTTCTACCTCCTACGGGGAGGTGACTATGACACCGATCTGGGGTATATTCCACCGGGAAGTCGTTCGGACGTATGCACAGAGATCCCCATAGCGATTCAGGATCGCTCATTCAACAAAAACGGATCGCTGTTCTATCCGGGACGACGGAGGTTTTTCGACGGCTTTAACGGTCCGTTTATTCCGAAGAGTGATGTTCCGCCACGGTGGAATCCAGAGGCATTCTTCAACACTATGGTGGTAAACGGCAAGACCTGGCCCGTGTTCAATGTGGAACCCAGGCGCTATCGCTTCCGGTTTCTGAATGGTTGTAACTCACGTTTCCTGATCTTAAAACTGGTAGAAGACCGTTATGCAACAAGACCTGCAACCGCAGATGTGAGTTTCCTGCAGATTGGTGCGGACGGCGGTTTTCTGCCTGACCCGGTAACGCAAAGTCAACTACTCATGAGTCCGGGGGAGAGGACCGATGTCATTGTTGACTTTACGGGGAAAAACAATGAAACCTTCTATCTCATCAATGAAGGCCCTGACGAACCGTTCGGCGGCGGCGTGCCAACTACGGATTTCCCGGCAGCAGATCTCAACACTACCGGTCAGGTGATGAAGATTGTGGTTGGGAACTTAATAACCGGAATAGAGACGGCTACTATTCCCGTTGCGCTCCCGGATCCTCCGGCTCTGGGTGCCGTTACGAACACTCGCCAGGTGAGCCTCAACGAGATGGTATCTTCACTGGCTTTTGGTGGGCCCATTTCCGCTTTGCTTGGTACGGTCAACCTTGTGGGTCCAACCGGGGAGCATTCTATGTGGGACGATGACATCACGGAGAACTCTGAGGAAGGCGGTGTTGAGGTTTGGGAAATGTATAACTTTACCGAGGATGCACACCCCATCCACATTCACCACGTGCAGTTCGAGATTATTGGTCGCGAACCGATAGGGGGAGGTACGAGCATTGTTGGTCAGAATACTCCTCTGCCCGGGGAGACGGGCCGCAAGGACACGGTCGTTGCTTACCCCAACGAGATTACCCGGGTTAAGGCCTTATATGGCACAGGCGGTCTGTTCGTTTGGCATTGTCACATCGTGGAGCATGAGGATAATGAGATGATGCGCCCGTACTTCATTGGCGATCCGGGTGATTCTCCAATCCCGGTACAGTAATATGTCGGGTAACAGGAAAAGAGCAGCACCCAGCTTGATTTGTATGATGAATCTTTTGTGTAAAATCCGGTAAGGACAACCGGACCCCAGCGGGAGGGGTAATTTTTTTTTACCTCTCCCGCAATTTTAAAGCGATAAGAGTAAGTACACTCAACTGATAGAGGATTCGTACTTTTTGTATACCTGCCGGTCGTAAACACATTTTTCCTTGTGTATGTGAAATTCAAGCCGGTTTATATCCTCCGGCTCATGTAGAGCGACCAGACTGGTCGCCGTACAATAAGGGGAGCTTAAAGTAGGTGGCAAAGGCAGCATAATTCAAGATTCAGGAATTTCAATCAACCCCCCATAGTCCCCCCGTAAACGGGGGGAAACAGGTGGGTAAGTCGCTGAAGGCCTAATTCAATATAGGAGTAGAGCAATGCATCGTCCTTGGGTGTTTGGTTTTGTCTGGGCACCAATAGATGAATTACCTGGAAGCGTTTTGTTCTTCTATAAACATGGTGGTTAATGATAGTTTTCCCATAGGGATGTTGGACACGATAAGGTTAATAAAAGCAGAAAGGAGAGAAAACGATGTCCGCAATGATAATCAGCAGTCTTGACAGATTTATTAATATGGCGCGAAAACTGGAAAATTCCGGGGTGACAAATATCCATTTGTGCTATGCGAAAAGTACCGAGTCGTTAGATCTGTCTGTTGTAGCCCTCGTGCCGTTTGTTGATTATGTGATCGTAGGAGAAGATGCCCATAGCTTGCCGTATCTCAAACATATAATCACTGAGGCACAACTCCGGCATATACCCGTTTTGCCGGAAGATCGCATTGCAGCAGTAAAAAAGTAAGCATGAGAAACAAAGAGCAGCAAAGCCGCAACCAAATTTCCTCTAACAGATCATGTTGAAACATGTCCTCGTAAAAACGGGGAATGGGGAAAAGAAGTTTTTGCACCGTAATGCTATATTGACATACAACAAACATGTGAGATTAACTATAGTAAAAAACTTTAAGAGAAGGAGAATAGGCATGGCCCCCTTGAGTATCTTGCCGGGAAGGATAAGGCTTGAAAGCGAGGAACTTGTTGGAAAACCGCATGTCTGCCGGTATTTGCAGAAGCACATGATGCATTATTTACATGGATTAACGGAGATGACGGTAAATCACAAAACAGGGAGAATACTGGTCAGGTTTGATGAGCGCCAGATCGACAGGCAGGACCTGACTCAGCGTATCAGGCTGATTCTGCACGAAGCTGTGAAGAATGCGTCAGAAGACGAGCAACTTTTGGCAGGGGAAGATAATTCGCCGCCGCTTGTTACACGACATGCCTTGCATGCCATAACAGATATGGTTGCCCAGGCAATATTTCCAAAGCCGTTGAATACCCTGATTCCAATGGCAATAAAAGTAACTATGGGAAGGTAATGTTTGATAAATCGTGGGATTAATATTAAGTTCAAACGGAGGGCTTTATGGGAGATATCGTTGAGGAAAAGGAAGTGAACAAAAACGCTGAAAATGAAAAGGGAGAGCATGTGAGTGGTTTTTTCATAAGCAAGCGCAGTCTCTATCTGGCAGCGGGCGGTGCGTGGGTGTCCTTGCGGCTATTGGAATTAGTAAGTTGTCAAAGAGAATGAGGCCTGCTGCGGTTGGAGTTACGAAGGAAGGTCTTGCGTTTAAAGAATGGTTGATTACAAATTACGAAAAGGTGAAAGAGGATATCGAAGATATCGTGGCGGAGGCGAAACATGCGCAACAAAAAGACGTGCACAAGGCTTCAGAAACAGCCAAAAAAGAGGAAGATATTCTGAAAAAGGTGGAACAGATGGTAGAAGAGGCTTTAAAGCAAAAGCCTAAAAAGGAGGGGGCTTAACCATGAATATCATCAATAAGACAAAAACGTATGCCGGTTCACTGCTTACCATCGCTGGAGGTGTGGGTGCAGTCCTGGCAGGGGCATATCTGTTTTCCAGAATTAAGGAAAAACAAGAGAAGGAAGTCCGGCTTGAGAGAATAGAGCAAATTCTCCAGAAACTGACGGAGGTGCAGAAAAAGAAGGGATGAAGTTTCGCATGGTTCACAATCTCCCGCAGAGGATGCGGATTATTCTCGCCTTGCCGAAAAGGCATATTCCGGACAATTCGCAGATAGAAAGATTGTTTTTGGCTGTTGATGGGGTTCAGAAGGTGTCTTTCAATGGCCGAACCAGGAGCCTGTTGATTCGATACAACGGCGATAGCGCTGTGAGAGTGGTCTTGTTAAAGATAATAAAAGAGACGCCTTTAATTTTTGAAACAAAAGAAAATCCTGAACAAAACAAACTTAAGCAGAAAAAAAGGGCTGTGGTGTTGTCGGGAGTTTTGTTGATTGCAAGACCAATAATACCTTTCGTGCTAACACCAGTATTTGCACTGTATGGCGCCATGCCTGTCCTCAGAAAAGGTTTCAGGGCAACCCTGAACGGACGCCTGAACGTTGATACCCTTGACTCTGCAGCGATAGGTATTTCATTGCTGAGGGGGGATTACCTGGCGGCAAGCTTAATAACATTCTTTCTCAAGGTGGGAGATTACCTCGAGGCGCGGATACGCCAAAAATCAAGGGAAAGTCTCTCTAAAATGTTCCAGAATAAGGATGGGTGGGCATGGATAAGGAGGAATGGCTGTGAAGCGAAGGTCCATGTAAAAGACATAGCCGCAGGCGACCATGTGGTGGTAAGGACGGGCAGCAGTATCCCTGTTGATGGTATTGTTGTGGAGGGTGTGGCGCTGGTCAATCAGTCTTCCATGACGGGCGAGCCTCTGTCTGTTTCTAAAATGGCAGGCTCTATGGTCTATGCAGGCACGGCACTGGAAGAAGGTGTTCTCACCATAAAATCGATAAAAGTGGGTGATGAAACAAGGGTTTCCAAAATAATCAAGGTGATTGAGGAGTCGGAAGGGTCGAAGGCAGATGTGCAAAACCATGCAGAGATGCTTGCAAGCAAGATTGTGCCCTATAGCTTTTTACTGAGCGGACTGATATACCTCTTTTCAAGCAATCCATTAAAGGCTGCCTCAGTGCTGCTGGTAGATTACTCTTGTTCCATCAAACTATCAACCCCTTTGGCGCTTATGTCGGCAATGATAGCTGCATCAAAGCGTGGCATTCTCGTAAAAGGCGGCAGATTTATTGAAAAATTAGCACAGGCAAATATCTTTGTCTTTGACAAGACGGGGACTCTTACCGAGGCAAAGCCAAAGGTATTTGATCTTATTTCTTTCAACGGTTATAGCCGGGAATATCTGTTAAAAAATGTGGCATGTGTGGAAGAGCATTTTCCACATCCGGTGGCAACTGCCGTGGTGAAAAAGGCAGAAGACGAAGGCCTTGTCCATGAGGAGAATCATGCAGAGGTTGAATATGTCCTTGCCCATGGCATTGCATCAAGGATTGAAGGCAAAAGGATACTGGTGGGGAGTAAGCACTTCATCTGTGAAGACAATAAGATTCGTGTGCAATGTGAAGAACCCGTAATAAAGGATTTTATGGACAAGGGTTATTCAATACTTTATGTTGCCGTGGAAGATAAACTGGCAGGTGTTGTCGTCATTGAAGACCAGATAAGAGAAGATGCGCAAAAATTTCTCAAGACACTTAAGGATAGGTATGCAGGGCGCATCATCATGCTCACGGGTGACAATGATGCTACTGCACGGCATGTGGCAAAAAGGCTTGGGATAGAGGAATACTATGGCCAACTTCTTCCGGAAAAGAAGAGGGAAATAGTTAAAAATTTAAAAGATAATGGCTATATAGTTGCAATGGTTGGAGATGGTATCAATGACTCCCCTGCCCTTTCGTGTGCAGATATTGGCATATCTCTGCAGCATGGTGCGGATATTGCCAGAGAGGCTTGTGATATTTTGCTTTTAGATGCAGCGCTTGAAGGAATTATTGAGGCAAGGGAGATTGCACAGGATGCTATGTCGCGTATTAAAAAGAATTTTAGGCATATCATCGGCATTAACAGCGCCTTAATAGGGCTTGGTATTGTTGGGATGATAACTCCGGTAACTTCAGCCTTTCTGCATAATGCAACAACAATTCTCGTTACCGCAAACTCACTAAAACCCTATCGCATTGCTGCTTACCGTCAAAGAGAAGACCATAGCGTGAAATAGAGAGATACTCAAGATGCTCATAAAAGATGCATTTTGAATTGGTAATGGGGTGGCACGGACAAACTTCGTTTGTCCGTGTGAGACTTGCGCGACATTGTTTGCGAAGAATTCATTTTGCCTATGGATAGACAGTACAAGGCAGGCCACGCAGGCACAAGTCATTAAGCAGTATTACAATAACATGGACAAGCATAGCTTGCCCGTGCCACCCCCCCGTTAGATTATGGCGACTTTGTATTAAGTTTATAAATTACAAATGGTAAGCCCTCTGAGTATAGAAAAACCGTAACAGGTTAGTTTTTTGAAAAAGTATCGGGAAAAGCTCCGTCCAGAGCGATATGTTTATAGACAAACCATTATGCCGTAATTAAGCTCCATCGGAGCGGTATGTTGTTTCCGTGTCCCACATGAAGCCCCGATAGAGCTAAGATTTTGTATATCGTATTTTCGATAAACATCTCACCCCTGCGGGGCTGTTTTCAAAAAACGAAAGTGTTGCAAAAAATCCTTGGTAGTCCTGTTTTGCTGTGAATCGTTTTATGCCTCTGCCAGAATAATGCAAATATTTAGAGAGGAGAAAAAGAGATGAAGAAGATTATGCAAAATGATAGAAATACAAAGAGACGTGGAGGTTGTAAAGAGACGAAGCCAAATGGTTATTTTTATTATACGTATTGTGGCTCCATAGGAGGCATCATAGCCCTGCTTATAACCTATCTGGTATTTTTTCTCAAGGTCGTGGTTGATTTTTTAAAAGAGGCATCTCTTGGCCTGGCGACATTTTATCCCTTATAAATATCTATCGTTTATAAAAATTATGAAGATTTTATCAAACACGGTGGTTATAAAAAGACAGTTCATTTTGTTGCTTTTGTTGTGGGGCTTCCTTCTTTTTCCGGGTTTATCTTCGGCCCAATCCCTCCTTGAGGGAGATGAGCCCCCGGAAAACTACCAGTTTCAGATATTTCTGGAAGAGGAGGAAGCCATTGCTAAGATTTTCGCCGGTTGTGATCAGGTTGAATCCGAGATCCTCTCCCTTACTCCTGAAGGACTCGAGTATTTCAAGGGGGTACTGAAAAGACCAGATATTGAAGCAACCTTTGAAGTTTACATCGGCAAAAAGGGGACGGTGGTAGATCGGTATGCTATTATTACCGAGGAAATGGGCTGCTTTCATCCGATTACGTGGATTCTCAGCACAAATGCCGAGGGAAAGGTCGTTGATATTGCCGTGATGATCTATCGGGAAAGCCGCGGGCATGAGGTTACCCGAAAGAGGTTTCTGACGCAGTTCGAAGGCAAGTCCCCGAAAGACCCCCTTTCAACAAATAAGGACATTATTAAGGTTACTGGTGCCACCACTTCAGTGCAGGCAGTTTGCCGGGGTGTCAAGAAGATGCTTGCCTTTATTCATGAATTTTACATCAATAAAAATCCTGCTGCCGCAAAATGGTCTCATCGCTTAACCCCGGAGGAAGTCCGCGCCATGAAGACCGCCCGCAGGCAACTCTTTACTACGGCGAAAACGATTGAGGGGGTAAAGGTCGTGGTTGCTGCTGAAGGGGACAGTGAGAGGCAGTTTTTTGCTCTGGCAGACAAGGCATTTCAAGAGATAGAACGCATTGAAAAGCTTTTCAGAAAAGAATTACAGGCATTGAATAAGGGCGCTGCGAAGACTGCTTTTGCCTGCAACCAGGAGGTATTTGAGGTAATGAAACGGTGTTATCGCTATGGCGTGCTTACGGAAGGCGCTTTTGATGTAACCGTATCTCCGCTGCTAGAGCAATGGGGAATTTATCGGGGTAAACGAAAAGAGATAAGGGAATCTAGGCTTGGAAGCATTCTACAGGCGGTCTCTTATAAAAATATAAAAATTAATGATGATAACACCCTCATTTCTTTTGCCCGCAGGGACACAAAGATAGACCTGGGGCCCGTGATAAAAGGATATGCAATCGACAAGGCATTGGAACTTTTTCGTAATTCCGGGTTTACGAATGTTTGTCTGAACTATGGAAGCATGAGCCGTATGCTCAATGCCCCAGCCGGGAAAGATGCGTGGAAAGTAGGGGTTCCCCACCCCACGAAGTCTGATGCTATCGTAGGCGTTCTCCATATGGCAAATCAAGGGATAGCATTTGTCGGTGACTATTCGAGATATCCTACGGTACAGGATAAATCATATATGCACCTCGTGGACCCGAAAACGGGAATGCCTGCAGGGGGTGATAAGCTCGCCGTTATTGCGGCAGCTCCTACTGCAGAAGAGGCGGGAGTTGTGGCGACGGCCCTTTTTGCAAATGATACAAAGGAAAGGGAAAAACTAGAAACGATTTTTCCGGCTGCCGAGTGGTTGATTGTTTCGGATAAACCTCAGAATAGTATCGTGTTTCAGGGATCTCCCGGCATGATGGAGAAGTTCAAGAAAGGAGAGGAAAAGATTTTTAGATTCGGCAAGGGGGCTGGCTGCCCCTTTAGCCCCTAGACAGGCAGCAAGAGAATTGGTAAAATTATCATTTAATTAGTCCAACTTTGTAAGCGACTTCCCCCCTTGTTTCCCCCCGTAAACCTTATCATGTTCCACATTTTTCACTGGACTCGATGGGCATAATGTGGTAACTTACCCGCATGAGAATATGCGGGAAAGAGATAACGGAAGCAACTATAAGTCAGATACGAGATATAATAGCAAAAAACTGGCAGAAATCCAGGACACAATTGTCGCGTCAGATATGTGAAGTCCTGGGATGGCGGTGTCCGAATGGGAGGCTGAAAGATGCGAGTTGCCGTGTAGTTTTGTTGAGATTGCATCGTGAAGGAATAATTCAATTGCCGGAGGTGCAAAAGCGTCCGAGTCCGAGAGTTCAAAAAGGTCGTGATCGGAAGCAGGAGGCTGAGGGGGAAGGTGTAGAGTGTGAATTGTCCGACCTGGGAGAGATACGAATAGTCAAGGTACCCGGCAGGTATAGCAAACCCTATCGGGTATGGAAAGAGTTGATGGATCGGTATCATTATTTGGGTAGTGGGCCATTGTGCGGATATCAGATGAAGTATCTGATAGAGAGCGAGCGGTATGGTTGTGTGGGGGGATTTGCGTTTAGTTCTGCTGCGTGGAGATTGGAAGCAAGGGACACGTGGATAGGATGGGATGAGAGGAGACGGCAGGAGAACCTGAGTAAAGTGGTATGTAATAGTCGATTTTTAATAGTTCCGTGGGTACGGGTAAAGAATTTAGCATCCCAGGTGTTGTCGGGGTGTATAAGACGGCTGAGAGAGGATTGGTATGAGCACTACAAGATAAGACCTGTGCTTTTGGAGACGTTTATAGAACGGGGGCGTTTTCGAGGCAGTAGTTACCGTGCATCGAACTGGGTGCATATAGGGAGTACCAAGGGCAGAGGTCGGCAGGATAGGTGCAATGAGTATGGGGAGTCGATAAAGGACATCTATGGGTACCCCCTGGATAAGGATTTCAGGGGAGAGTTGTGTAAAGGAATGCCGGAGAAGATAGCCAGGAGAGAGGAAGTGGGGGATTGGGCAGAAGAAGAATTTTCCCGGGCAGAACTGGGAGACGGCAGGAGGGTGGAGCGGCTTATCACCATAGCGCG
>AYTS01000071.1 GCA_002009475.1 Candidatus Brocadia carolinensis
GTCTCTTTTTTCCCATAAGGTAATCATACAGATTTTACGCCCCCTTTAAAAGCTCTTCTCCCTTTATCTAAAGCCATCTTATACTAATTTGCACTCCCCTTTTACCCACACGACTACGCGATGACCCAGAATTTTATTTCAAGTATGAGTTCAGAGGATTGAAGTTTGATAAAATTTACGACCCGGATGATTCTAAATTTCTTTTGTTGAATCTTGTTTTGGTTGACAAGCAATTTAAAGATGTATTTGATACGCTTGTTGCTGATGTTCTTTCGGCAGTCATAAATGAATCTGACATAAAAGTAATTCTGAAAAATTACTCCAATCGTTTAATAAAGTGGCAAAGTTTATTTGAACGCTTCAAACAACAAGGACTAACACTGGAAGAACAAAGGGGACTTTACGGTGAAATATTTTTTCTGAGGAAGTTTCTTCAATCTAATTCTGATTTTCTAAACATTATTAATTCTTGGGTTGGCTCAGAAAAACAAATCAGGGATTTTCAGTCAGGAACATGGAGCGTTGAGATAAAAACAACTCACGAGAACAATCATCAAAAAGTTCACATCAGCAGTGAGAGGCAACTTGATACAAGTAATCTTGAAAATCTTTTTCTATATCATATTTCGCTTGAAGCAAGACAACAATCGGGCGAAACATTGAATCAAACTGTTGATTCCGTTTCAGAATATTTAGGTTCTGATTTCAATTCACTAAACCGTTTCAAAAACAAATTACTTGAAGCCGGATACTTCGATCAGCACCGACATCTTTACGAGAACACCGGATATTTCATTCGGCAGGATGTATTCTACAAAGTAGAAAATGACTTTCCGAGAATTGAGGAGAGAGATATTCGCAACGGAGTTGGTGATGTAAAATATTCAATTGTTATTTCGCAATGTTCTGATTTCATCAGAACGGAACAGCAAGTATTTCAGACTTTAATTTTCTCATGAGTGATTCAATAGAAAATACCGAACTGAAAAGATTTTATCAGTCGCTGATTCAGGATTTAAAATCAACACAGGTTTCCGGGGAAGAAGGCGGAATACTTGAACAGATTTTTACACAGAAGGCAGTTGACTTACTTGCTGATGCAGGTGAAACTGAAAATGCAAGAGTAGCACATGATGAAGGACAGCTGGGGACAAAAAACCAGCATAAGATAAATGCATACGCAGAGCCAGACAACTATGAAACGATTGATTTATTCATAACCATTTACAAAGGAAAAGATGAGCCAGCGAGACTTGCAAAAGAGGAGATAAATACAGCAGCAAAAAGAATTACAAACTTTTTCCGTAAAGCAAAGTGCAAAGATTATGTAAATGAAATTGAGGAGTCTTCGCAGATATTTGACTTCGCTCACATGCTAAGCACATCCGAAGATTTAACGGAAAATTTGGTGAGAGTAAATGCAATCATCCTCACAGATGGTTTGTATCCGGGTGAAATTCCCGAAAATCAAAATATTGCCGGTTATCCGATTTTCTTTCGTGTCATTGACCTGACGTATCTTTACAATATTACAGAAAAGTCTCATATACCGATTGAAATTGATTTTACAAAAGATGGTTTCGAAATTCCCTGCATTATTTCACCATCAGAAAACGACCAGTATCAATCTTATCTTGCTATCATTTCAGGATCAGCCTTAGCGACAATTTATGAAAGATATGGTTCGCGATTGTTAGAACAAAATGTTCGTTCGTTTCTGCAATTTACTGGCAAGATAAATAAAGGTATGCGAAAAACCATAAATGAAGAACCACACATGTTTCTTGCTTTCAATAATGGAATTGCTGTGACTGCCGAAGAGATTGAAATTGCAAAATCTGAAGATGGCAAAGGATATCTTATTTCAAAAGTTAAGGACTTTCAGATTGTGAACGGAGGGCAAACAACAGCATCAATTTACCATACATTTAAAAAAGACAAAGCGGACATTTCTGGAATATTTGTGCAGGTGAAATTGACCGTAGTTAAAAACAGAAACGATTTCAGCAAAATTGTTTCAAGAATATCAGAATATGCAAATACACAAAACAAGGTGTCTGTTTCTGATCTGAGTTCAAACATACCGTATCACATTGAACTAGAAAAATTATCACGCGCCATTTTTACGCCACATGTAACAGGGCAGATTAATCAAACGAAATGGTTCTATGAAAGAGCAAGAGGTCAGTATAAGAACGCAAGAATCAAGGAGGGTTTCACCAAGGCGAAACAGAAAGCCTTTGACTTGAAGAATCCAAAAAAACAAATGTTCAACAAGGAAGATTTGGCGAAGTATGTGAATGCATATCGGGAGATTTATGATGGAAATAAATTACGAATCGGTCCTCATCTTGTTGTTCAGGGTAATCAGAAGAACTATGCTCAATTCCTTAATAACAATCTTATTGATAAACCTGACAATATATATTTTGAGGACATTGTTTCAAAAGCGATTCTATTCAGGACAGCAGAAAAGTTATATGGTGTGAAACCTAATGCTATAGGTGATCTTCGGTACATAACTGTTCCTTATGCAATTTCTTTGTTAGGTTATTTAACCGAATACAAATTAGATCTTTATAAAATATGGACAAACCAATCCATATCAGAGGGACTTCAAAGTACTTTAAGAGATTTAATGCGTTTAGTTGAAAATTTCATTAAGGACTCTGCTCCAGGGGCTTTGTTTGGAGAGTGGGGAAAAAAGCCGGATTGTTGGCTCGCGATGAAAGAGGAATTTAAAAATACCCCAATTCCGATACCACCGGCGGATTTAGTTAATGCAGAAACAAGACCTCGGCGCAGGATAAGTGATACAGAAGTTGAAAATTCAAATTTTAAGGAAACAGAGGCAACAATTAAAAATATAAGCACACAAAAATGGAAAGTAATTTACCAATATTGCAAGGAGAACGACGAGATTCCTGATTATCTTACCAATGCTGTTCACAATCTCGGAAGAAAATTAAAGGAAGGTATCAGACCTACTTCTAAGGAAATACTTTTGGTAAATGAACTTTTGAATAAAATAATCTATAAAACTTCAATTTTTGATGAAGAGTAAACAGCAAACGTAAAAATGGAAAAGCTTTTATTAGCGCCGGGTATGAAAAAAAATTTCCAAAACTGACATCTGATTACCTTAAATAACCATTGGACAGTAGGGTTTCCGAAATCCGATACACCATTGACCTTGAAGGATTATCCGGAGACAGTGTTGTCCGGTTAAGGAATTGCGAATGAACGCGATAGTTGTTCTTTGAGATTGCTGGTATCCGCCTGTTGCGAAGAAGGAGTTCCTTGGTTGTTTTTGAGATTACGGGCTTCGTTTTGTATTTTGATACGCAACTCTCGAACCCTTTTAATGCTGACCTTTTCTTGATAATGTTCGTGACAATAGATTGCAAGAAGGAGATAAGTGATAAGCCCTCCCAGTATTTGTGCCATGAGTCCGCGCTTGGTTCTTGCAATAAGGTGATAGACTTTGAGATGGCGTTTCCACCAGCCGAAGAATATTTCAATGTTCCATCGAAGCTTATAGATGGTTGTTAGTTCTTCTGCCGAGAGGTCGTATCGGTTGGTGGCAATCCAGTATATCTTATTGTCAATGCGATAACCAATGACCCGTAGTTGCTGCTCCGTCTGGTTGACTCCGGGAGTGCCGAGCAATACTATGGCATCGTAAAAAACGATGCCTCCGGGTTTGACTGCGTTAAACCGTATGCAGGTTTTCGTGCTATTTTCCCTGATACGACAGACGAAGGACTTTTCTTCCGTCTGCCAGAGATCAGAATCCTTATGACACTGGTAGTATCGGTCCATGACACCGGTTTGTCCAGGCCGGAGTATCTGGCTAACAAAGGGGCGTTCGTCAGCCTTACCGTCAGTGAAAAAGAGTTTTGATGGTATTGATTGGTTCATGTCAAAGCCAAGATGCACCTTTGCTTTCTTGCAGTCGTTACGATAGTTGGCCCAGTGCATGGAAAGAACCGCATCGATCAGTGAACCATCAATGGCTACGAGATTTCCCAGTTCTGCGTGCTCCCTGGGCAGGATTTT
>AYTS01000072.1 GCA_002009475.1 Candidatus Brocadia carolinensis
AGGCGTGTGAAAAGGTGCAGTGGTATACGGTACGATTTCGGATAGAGGTGTTTCACAAGATATTAAAGAGTGGTCGCAGGAGTGAGGACAGGAGGCTGGGGAGTCTGGATAGGCTGGAGAGGTGCTTGAGTGTGACGGGTCACACCTTGATTTGTGATTAAATTGTTAACAATAAGGGGCAATTTGCTACCTTGGTATTAAATGCGATACAAGTGATTTCTTGCAATCATTCATGCTATTAGATGATAGATGGAACAATTCCTTATTGTTTGCAAATCTGCCTCAGTACTTTTGATAATCTGAGAAAGATGCTTGCTCCCCAATTACTGTCATAAGCGCCCTGCTTTACATAGCCAAGAAAGCTGGAATAGTGCCATTCAATGGGTGATTTTATCAATCCGTGTTTAACTGGAAATATTAAAATTACTGATGCATCCAGGGTAAAAATTTCAAGCCTTACTCCTGTCCTTCTTTAACGTAGCAATGCTCGAAACCCTCCTTGTTGAAAGTGTTCGTCTGAAGTAAATGCTTCCGTCAAATCATGATCTTTCATCACGATGAATGAAATACAGTCAGTTATCCCCCACTCTTTGTCTTCGTGCACATGGTAAAATTCTATTGCGCGGCGAAACAACGCTTTATCTATAGGTACTACTTTTACATTTGCAGTAACATAACAACTATTAATAAAGGCGACTGCGGCAGAACGATTTGAGCAGGCTAACGAATTGCCTACTTCAATTAATACTGCCTCTGTTACCCACACTTCATGAGCAATGCGCAATTGAGACAGTAATTCTTTGGCTTTTTTGTGATACGCATCGCGAGGGTTAAGTAGCGCCAACACATAAGCTGTATCAATGAAAAAACGAGCCTTGTTCAAATCCCTATCCCTTCCCCCGTTTGGGCGTACCATACAAATAGTGATCGTGTTCTTGCGACCAATCTTCCGGGCCTTCAACCTTTCCTGCAAAATTCCCAAGCACGTTCCAAAGATCCTGAGTCCCTGATTTTTCTTCACGTTCGATTGTTACGACATAGTGAGTGTTAGGTTTCAAATCAACCGGGCCTTCAGGTCGTAATACCTTTCCGTCAAAGATAACATGCAATGTTTTAGACATAGTATTTCTCCAATTATTATACTGTTTCCTTTTGGGGGATTGAAAATATTATAATCGAAAACAAAGGGGTCGAATCTTTATCGTTGACAAACCAGCTTCAACTCTTTTGAGAATCTGAGAAAGATACCTGTCGCCTTTCAGTTTTTCCCGTAATCGTTTTCTCCCCCAGGCTCACGGTACTATAATCTACCCCCATCATTTCTCCTATCTCAGTTCCGCTCAGTCCACCAACTTAATGTAACAAGTCCATAGCTATTTGCCTTATCAAATGAAAAAATGATAATGTCTAAAAGCACTTATCCCAATGACCGCACCCATATTTTCAGGTTCTTTAGTTACGGATTATAGAATTCCGCACCAGCCCTGTTAGATAATATACTCAAATTTTTCTTTACGCTGTCAATCTTACTATCTAACAGGGCCAGTCACCCATCCGGTTCAAGGCATTGTTTCGAGGTCGTCTTTTGTGATCGCTCTCGTTGCCCCTGGCAAGTATCTGCCCCTGAAAATCGTTGGTACCATGCTGTGTCCAATGGTTTGTCACAAACCTGTGGCTCTACGGCCAACCCTTTGTGGCTCGCAGCATAGGCAGTCTTATGAATAACCCCGATGCTCTTAATGCCTTCTTATATAGATGAATATTTCATGCAATATTTTTTAACTCTTTTTATGCTATCAAAAAGACACGGTGATAATTCTAAAACCTTTTTGTAAATGTCTTTTAACGTTTCGGTATGATATTCATGGGCAATGTCATTCATGACTATTCTTATTTGTATAAATATATCAGCGCTTTCTATCAATCCTTTTTTTTCTGCGTTGTTAATTCTATCCCGTACCGTTTCGCTATCTTCTAAACCGATTTGGTCGATAAGCCTGAATATTTTTTGAATTAAGAGATCACTCAGTCTTGCAAACCTGCTTGTTAAAGCCTCAAAACGGTCCATTTCATCAAACGTATAGTCTTCTTTTATGCCAATTCCATTGCAAGTATCGTATGAATATTGCAACACTTCACGCGCTCTTTCCAAAGAGGATAACTCATCTCTGAGCAGTTCTAATAAATCTTTCCTGCTCATAACAAAATTCCTTTATCACGCGCAAGTTTTATGAAAGGATCTTTTATGTTTTTTGAAATAATGATATGGATTTTTTGTTCACCCAGGGCATCGTATAATCTTTGTAATATTTTTATTTTGTCGTCGTAACAAAGCATTTGGGAAATTATTAAGATGTCTATGTCGCCCCCCCTTTTTGTATCGTCAATACGGGAACCAAAAAGATAGACTTGAGCATGATCATCGAGACTTTTAATGGCACTCGTTATACTTTCGACCTCTCGCTGTTTTAAGCGCATATTTCTACTTACGAAAAATGATGATTTAATGAAATTACCTTTGAAACAATATGGCGCAATAATCCGTAAACCGCGCCTCTTTTCGCTCATGAGTTTTATCCTTACAAGTATTTTGAGTCAAGAAACAAATACAATCAATACTTGTAGCATCAGAGAGATAACAAAGCATCAAGAATTGGGGGTCAAATATTATTGATAAATCTGCTTCAACTCTTTTGATGATCTGAGAAAGATGATTGTCGATTTTCAGTCTCTCTCGTAATTGTTTTCTTTCCAAGCTCACGGTACTATAGTCTACCCTCATCATTTCTCCTATCTCAGTTCCGCTCAATCCACCAACCCGCTATAACAAATCTATAGCTATTTGCCTAATATACCTCGTTCCTTTTTTATTTCATCAACAACTCAAGAACACGTTTTTATCATTGCCCCCCTTTCCTTCTTCTTAGAAGTTGTGGAGCAATTAAACTCTTAGCGGTTTGTGCTGTGTTATCTACAGTTGAACGCTTATTCCTTTTAAGTTTTTTTTTGTAATTCCCACGATTTCTTCCTGATGAACTTAATCTGTTCATGCACTGAAAGCTCTTTTGTTTCCTTATAATGCTGGTCTCTAATTTTTCGTATCATTTCAACTGCTTTTACTGCCATAAATCGTTACCCCCCTTGGTGAATAGATCAAAACAGGTTTGTAGCCCATTTCAATATTTACTGCGTTAAATTTCTGAATCTTTTCAAAATGGACAATATGTTTAAAATTCCAACTGACTACTAAATCAGTACCTGCAATCGTTGCGATTGCAATATGACGGGCATCATCACGGTAATTGCAAGTCAAAATGCGGTGTTTGAGATATGCATCAGCCAATTCGATGGCTTCTGGAGAAAGCTCGATAATCTTATCGATACACTTCCTAAATTTTACATAAATCTTTTTGACTTCGTCCGGTGCATCCTCAATTTCCGCATCGGTAAGCTCCGACAAAAGCAATCTGAAAGTTCCCGACTGTGGAAATCTTTGAGCATGCCGTTTGACCACTCTTGAAATTCAGGGTCGCAACAACCACCTATTACCGATGTGTCTACGTATATGTTTATTTTCTTCACGAATTCATTTTACCACTTTCAGCATTCAATTGCAGATAACGTTTATATCAAGAATACAAGAGGGGTCTTATTATTGACAAATCTGCTTCAACTCTTTTGATAATCTGAGAAAGATACCTGTCGCCTTTCAGTTTTTCCCGTAATCGTTTTCTCCCCAAGCTCACGGTACTATAGTCTACCCCCATCATTTCTCCTATCTCAGTTCCGCTCAGTCCACCAACCCGCTATAACAAGTCTATAGCTATTTGCTGTATTATACCTCGTTCCCTGTAACCTTTTATAAGCTTGTGCAGCCTTTTGTCTTCGATATCCATATGAAAAACTTCTATTAATCTTTTGGGTCATCGCGTAGTCGTGTGGGTCATTTTATATTTCCTTGAGCATACAGGTAAGGATTTTCAGTCGGAGATACTCCTCGTCACGTAACCCGTAAGCCCTTCTTTGGATTACCCGAATCTTATTGTT
>AYTS01000073.1 GCA_002009475.1 Candidatus Brocadia carolinensis
TTCATACGAAAATACAAAATTATGATTTGGATGGAAAAATCTTAAACGTTTCCTGACTTGCTTATCGATCGTATTTTAATTTACACACCCTTTCCTTTGTCTTTTATTCTTATTTACTGCAACATTCTCGGACAGCCTGTATACCTGCTGTCCGAGAAGAGAAGAGTCACCCTGGCAAGCGTTCGGCTGTGCTGACGATGAAGTTTTCAAGGTTTGACTTGTTTTCGTTTTGTCGGGTTAAAAAGAGCTGAAACCTCTTTGTTTGCATTCTGAAAATAGCTTGCATTCTTCTGAAATTTTTGCTTTATTAACGGTTTTCATGAAAAAGACAATACTTTGTCGCCGCGGCTCAGAACGCGGGATCAAATCAATTTACCGCAAAATCAGGAGGCATTGCAGAACAGGAGGGTACGATCGGGAAAATAGGGTAGACGGAACAGAAACATTATTTTAGAAAAATAACAAAGAGAGGAAAAACCAATGAATATCGTAAGGAAAAATAAACTCTTATGGGTGGGATTTATTGCGATGATGACATGCGCCGTTACCGCTACCGCGCAGGACAAACCGGCGAATAACATGCAAATACTTGTCGAGAAGGTACGCGCAGACAAAAAGCTCATTGTTGCGGACAACATGCAGCTCACCGAGGCCGAAGCAAAGGCATTTTGGCCTGTCTATGGTCGGTATCAGGATGAACTGTTTCTTGTTCGCTCGCGCAGCGCGAGACTGATTGGGGATTATCGGAATGCTTATAAAGAGATGACCAACGATACTGCCAGAAAGCTGCTCGATGAGTACATGACCATCGAGGCACTGACGCTGAAGCTCCGCAAGGTATATCTCTCGAAGTTCCGCGAGGTATTGCCTGAGACGAAAGTGATGCGCTATTATCAGATTGAGAATAAGATAGAGGCGGCGCTGATGTATGAAATTGCTACTAGCATACCGCTTACAAAAATGGATCAGTAATCATTCAAAAAGGAGAAGATCATTATGAGACACGTTCATTTAAAAGGTATTCTTTTCGTGCTCGCCTTTGTTGCGGGTATCTGTATGGGGGTAAATCAGGCCGGAGCGGCTAGCGCTCACGAAATTGACCTTAAGGCCAGGAAGACCCTGGATGATTTATATTCAAAATCTCCGGCAGCTAAGGCATTGGGAGATAAGGCGGTTGGTATCCTTGTTTTTCCCAGCGTTGTCAAGGGGGGGGTTTATTGTGGGTGGACAGTATGGTGAGGGCGCGCTCTTCAAACAAGGAAGGCCTGTCGGATATTACAATACCGTTCAGATTTCATATGGTCTGCAAGCCGGCGGTCAGAAATATGGGTACGTGCTGTTTTTTATGAATGATTCGGCGTTGAGTTGGCTCGACAAGACTGACGGCTTTGAGCTTGGCATGGGCCCGACGATTGTTGTTGTTGACGTTGGAGCAGCCGCCGCAATGACAACCACAACCGGACATTCACAGATCTATGCGTTTTTCGTCGATCAGAAGGGATTGATGGCGGGGCTCGGCCTGCAGGGTACAAAAGTCACGAAAATAGAGAAGTAGTTGTTTTTTTTTAATTAGGCCTTCGGTGATTTTCCTCCCTTGTTTCCTCCCGTAAACGTGGGGATTATGGGGGATGATCAAAATTCTTTAACCTCATAGTAGAGCGACCAGACTGGTCGCTCTACATAGGCCGGGATGTATTATGGTAAACCTTCACACAACCTTATCCTCGCTTTTTAGATGGGAATTACAAGAGTTTGAAATTCCTGTGCTTTTAACATATGAAAGTGGATTAAAGCATTGATTTTATGGCGAATCCACCTTCACTATTTTCTGATATACCGGATCTTTCAAGAAGTCCTCACCGGCTATAAAGAGAACGGAGTTTCCGCAGTGTGGCGGCTAGATTTTGTAGTGGTAAGCAATGAGGTGGAAGGCTTGTCTTCAACGGTACTGCTGTTGGTCGATACAATTGGGGTAAATCCGTTTCTAACCTCAGAGGCAGCGGTTCTTGGTGAGCGGATAGCGAGAGGAGATGATTTAAATTTCTAAACAACTTATTGTGTAATACGGTTTACGAACGAAGGGCCAATTCAAATGAGTGCCCATTTGTTTGTCTTTTCAATACACTTAAACAGTACCAGCTACTTCTTCTTTATTGCTTAGTTTTATGGCACTCACACTTGCAATCATTTTCTGCCTTTGAGGATGCATGCCCGCATTTATCGCACTTCTTTTCCTCTGCCATAACGGAACCAACAAAAACAGGATTTACAACGCCGACACCAAACACCAGCGCACTCACTACTGCAAAACTATAACAAAATCCCTTTGACATTTTCTCTCCCCCCATTTAAAAAATAAGTTGAGCCCCCGCGAACACTCTTCGCGCAGCGCTCTCCTTAGCATGCACTTTTGAGCATGCTTTTCTCTGTGAAAACCTGCTCATGACGGTTCATGAGATAGCTTAACCTTGACAAGGCTTTTTTTTCAATCTTTCTCACCCACTCACGACTGATATTGAGCTTTTTGCTTATTTCCCGAAGTGTCATGGGTTCTGCATTATCAAACCCGTACCGCATTTTTAACACCTTTGCTTCCTGATTATCAATTGTATCAAGCAATCGCATCAATTTTTTTTTTGTCATGAGACTCGATCAACTCATCTTCAGGCATTTTTATACTTTCATCCGGAATATATTCACTCAGCTCTGTAGAGTCGTATTTTTCCGTTCTTGTGTTCGTCCGTGTATGGGTGTGAATTACAACGGACTTTTCAACCCATTGAGCCTGCTTTTCATTGAGATTCAAAGCCTTTGCAATTTCGTTTCTATCAGGCGATCTATAGGGGGTATTTGTCGACCTCGATGATATTTTTCTCCACTTAGAAACCCGTTCTGCCATATAAACGGGAATATGCACGGTCTTTGAATTATTAATTAGAGCGCGCTGAATAGTCCATTTAATCCAGCACGAAGCATACTTACCAAACCGTTGACCCAGCGTGTGATCAAATCTTTCTATAGCCCTGATAAGCCCAATATTCCCTTCACTAATTAAATCCGAAAGGGGATTTCCACAGTATGCAAACCTGCCCGCAACCTTTATCACCAGAGGAAGGTATGCCGTTACAATGGCGTCCCTTGCTTTTAAATCGCCCATGTTAACTTTTTCAAAGAAATCTCGCTCTTCTTCCATGGTAAGAGGAGATATTTTCTTGAGATCTTTCAGGTAAACCCGTAGTGCAAATTCCATTTTTTATTTCCTCCTTATATCTGAATGGAGTGCCTTGCAAGGCTAGAAAAGCCTTATAAATAGGCTATTTCGGCTGCTTATCTCTTGAGAATCCTCCTTGATGTCTGCTAGAATACTTCGGCGTATTTTTCCCAACGCAGACATTCGGGTGATCCACATACTTGCTCTTTACTCGGAATGCACATGAGCAGATAGAATGCCATAAACTCTTAAAAAACATACAATTCTTTTTTATAGTTGTAACGGTCAATAATGAAGGATGTTACAAACTGACAAAAATACTTATGGTGCTACAGGAGGGGTGCAGCTAGGGCATAACTAATAGTAACATTTTCTGATGAACTAATGGCTAAACACACTCAATCCCTTGTGATAAAAGTGGAGCAGGGCTGTTACCTTTTGTGACATGGTGAATTTGCAACGATTGTATACATAGTCGTGATGTGGGGTCAAGGAATGACGAATTGCATTAGCCGAACTTACGCAAAAAGTGTAGCCGAAGCGGTACTTTTGCATAGTGAGCAAGTCGTAAGTGGTTGAATAATACGGGTCGAGAATTTTTGCCGGCGATGTAGTGTATGAATAGTGGGGATTGTGTTGACATTTTCATCTTCTCTGGTATAATCATGGTATGTATATCAGAGATGCATACAAAAAGAGAGGTGATAAGAAATATTCCTGTCTGGTCCTGGTTGAGACCATAAGGACGAAGAAAGGTCCACGACAGAAAACGATTCTTACGCTGGGCAATATCGATGTGC
>AYTS01000074.1 GCA_002009475.1 Candidatus Brocadia carolinensis
GCAGATAGACCGGATAGAAAAAGCCGTACTGAAAGAGGTAAAATTGCGATATCCGTACGAAGAACTGCTCACGGTGCCGGGGATAGGCAAGATATTAGGGATAACGATCATGCTTGAGACCGGGGATATCAACCGGTTTCCCACAGTATCAGACTATTCCTCATATTGTCGGTGTGTGTCGTCCAAGAAGGTATCAAACGGGAAGAAGAAAGGAGAGGGCAATAAAAAGAACGGGAATAAGTATTTGGCATGGGCGTATGTAGAGGCGGCAAATTTTATGGTGAGATATAGTGAACCTGCCAGGAGATGGTATCAACGCAAGGCAGCGAAGACGAACAAAATCGTAGCAATCAAGGCATTGAGTAACAAGATAGCCAGGGCGTGTTACTTTATCATAAAAGACCAAAAGCCATTTGATCCCAAGAAATTATTTCAATAGAACGGTGGGTGGAGCAGGGAACCAAAGAGGTACAAAGTGGTTTATAAAACCCAAACAACATGGAAACTGTTCCACTCACCAGAGAAAGGAGTAAGGAAAAAGAGAGCACGGATACTTTTATCAGGAATCGGGAAGAGAGGAGGTGGTAAAAGATTTTCCTGGTAAAAGCAGATTGAAAAAGCCATTCATGGGTTATTCATCACCCGAAAAAAAGCTATGTTTAAAGAGGGCGCAAAGGCAAAGGAAAAATTGCAAGAAAAGAGGAGGGCAAGATCAAAGAGATGAAGAAAAAGGGAAGCAGAGGTAGGTAAAGAAGTGAAAGAATGGGACAGTGAACCGGTATTGGGGTTGGTAATCAATCCATGAGGTTTGATTGGGAAGCTGTTTCATTCATAAAACGGAGTCTGAAGGGCATGATCATCAAAGTCCGCCTATGCTGCGAGCCACAAGGGGTTGGCCGTAGAGCCACAGGTTTGTGACAAACAATTGGACACAGCATGGTACCAACGATTTTCTGGGGCAGATACTTGCCAGGGGCAACGAGAGCGATCACAAAAGACGATCTCGAAACAATGCCTTGAACCGGATGGGTGACTGGTGCGGATTTCTATCATCCGTAACTAAAAAACCTGAAAATACGGGTGCGGTCAATGGGATAAATGCTTTTGGACATTATAATTTTTTTTTATTTGATAAGGCAAAAAATCTGCGATTTTTTTGCTCTGGAGAATTTTTTTTCGCTTGACAAAAGCCTTCTAATGGGTGACCCCTTTTGCTTCCCTTTTGCTTCCGTATTAATCTGATTCCCAGTACAAGTTATCACCTAATAACTCTAAAACAGAAACATCCTCTATTTCAATTTCTTCCATTGGTCCTCCCCCTGGTGTTTCGTGAGAGCCAAAAAATCCATGTTGGTTTTCTCTCCATCTCAAATTAGCTGCTTTGTAAGCAATACACCGAGGAGTGGTAACGGTTAAAGTAACAACCTCTTCACCTTGTTTTACTGCCTGCGCAGTAAAACTTGAGACGAGCCAATTTATAAGCGCCTTTAGAGACGACTTTTCTGATTTATGAAAGATGTATTGTAAATTGTCAACCATAAGGGCCTCTTGAATTACAATGCAGGGACCAAAATTCTTTATAACATCGCTGCAATTACTTCCTTCTCCAAATCTTCTTACGTGCGATCTCATATCCATCATTGTAACATAAACAGATTTCACGTTTTGCAACTTCATTGTGACATTTTTACTTATACCTGTAATAAATTCAGTCTTCACTTCGTCAGGCACGGGTTGTTTACTTCTAACTATTTTTTGAAACTGTTTAATATCTGCTTTTAAGTCCACATTATAATCCCTATTCGTTATTTCATTAAATTGTATGTCTGCTATATTTCCTTCATACCTAGTAATTACAGAACTTGGAAAACACTGTTCACTACTGCAAAGGATTCTTCGGTCACCTTCTTTTTCTATAATGCATCCAGGGCGGTAATCATCTCGCGGCAAATCCAAAGGTACATACCCTTTATCTTTGAGAAACCTTTGAATGCTACTTAATTCTTTTCCTCTCACTATATTATTAAAAAGACACCCAATTATAACAACAAATATATATAAGGAATATTTGAAATGGTTTCTATTAATCCTACACATAATTTAAAGCCTCCTTGTTGATACTTAGCCTTGTTTTAGTGACAATCTTTTCCAAACCCAATTTTGATTGGTGCAAAAGAAATTTTATTTTATACATACAGACATAAATAATTGTGCATTATATTAATTTAGGGAAAACAGGGTCACCCATTTTGATTTTTTTTGTTCGATGCATCTATGGTCTGTATTGCGCCACCTCTTGCCAAGCTTGATTTGACAGTGACAATTTTTCGTGAGGTACAATCACTGTCCGATCAGGGGGAAGTATGCCGTATGAATCGTAAAATATTGGCGATATCACGCCGACTTCCCAGGGCCGACTATTGGGAAGTCGTTCAAGAAATGCAAAACGCATATTGAATGCGGTTGTCATCGAAGGAGACAATAAATCTTTAGTTCCTAATCCGATGAACCCAAGTTGCTGGAGTTTGTCTATGATTGCATCGCCAGAATACCTTTCTTGGGTTTCCCGTCGAGTGATTGATAGCTCGTTTCTTTCTACAAAACTTATCAAATTTCCACGCGTCCACACCGCTGGCTTGCTTGTGAATGCACGACAGACATCATCAAGACCATCATATATCTTTCCATATAGTTTCAGGAAATTACTCACTATATTGCAGGAATATTCCTCTACCTCTGTCTGAAATGCATTACTCCATTCACAGTCTTTAATGTTACGGGCAGTTTCTATAGTAGCTCCCTTGTCACCTTGGTGATGAAGAATCTTGTCGCAAAGGTCAAGTACTTGACGAGGTGTATAGAAGGTATGACGAAGCAAGTACTTAAGTGCCAGTTCTTGCTTGTTCAGCTTGTTTGTAATATTCTGCGGAAATAGGCGCTGCCATGTTTGCTCCGTTGCATCTGAATAAATATCGTTTTCATCACGCGGATTAGTCTTTTTTATGTTGAGCAGTTTACCAATTCGTTTGTTGACTATTCTCTGAATTCCTTCATGATGAGTCCAACGAAGGCAGCGGCTTTTTGCCTCAACCCAGTCATCACCCCACAGGCTCGAATGAAAGAAGAGTTCGCTGGGTGAGGTTAGAAGAACTCTCAGGCGATGTTTGGCTTTGGCAAACTCGAGGTTCAGACGCAGCATTAGGACAATTAAGGCATTAGCAAAGAAACGATCCGATTTTGAGAAGGAAAAACCTATTTCGTCTATGTCATCTATGCAAATGAGAAACGACGTACGCGCTTGCATCAAGGATCGCCACAAGGCAGCCTTTGCACCAGGAAAACCTTTGGTAAGCGGGTTGTCCGCAAGTAGTTGAACCAGATTATCAACGATTTTGAAGTAACCATCGGTTATTCTAGATAAAACGCCCACTATCTTGTGAAGAACACTTCCCTCGTGAAACCCATTGTCTACGAGAAAATTGTAAATGGTTTCTCGATCTGTATTGAAACAAAGAAAGCCTTTGAGGTCGATGCAACGTCGCATGAGTAAGGCTACCACGACAAACTCTAACATTGAGGTTACGTTCTCGATGATGATTCGCTCATCGGTGTCCTCAACCGCGGTTATTGCCGACATCACGGAAGGAAACAATTTATCTTCACGAGGACGGATAATGATTACGGAGTCTTTCCCCTCCTTCTTTGACTTCTCTTTCCCCAAGTAGTCGACCAAGTGTGATTTCCCTGACCCTTTCCTGCCATAGATAAGCCAGACATTGTCTTTGAAAACTTCGTCGTATATATCGGGAGGCTCCCAGACAAGACGAACGTCTTCCTCAAGTTCTGCAATATCCTTCGAAAGATGGATGTCCGAAAGTGATGTGTCTTTTATCGGTGGCATGTCAGTTCTCCTTCATGAGCAGCCTAACATTAAGTATTTTATCCGTAGTTGAGTGGAATAATAATACCGTACCGGTTTTATCTGAATTTGCGAAAAAAGAAAGAAGCTTATCATTCCCTCTTCGCTAGCGCAATTACGGATAAAATACCGTTGAACGAAGCCGCTGCACCCCACACTATGGGGATTCAATCATACGGCTTCTAGGTAAAATACTTTTTTTGTTACTTCTGTAGTTGATAGTTGTCAATAATGCTTTCGGAAACATCATGTTTTTCCGGAGATATTTTGAAAATTCAGGTGTTCTTTCAAGGTATTTGCTCAAAAAGGGCGTACTTCTCCCCTTTGTACGGTAAAAATACACTTCCCTGGGGAATAAATCAAGACTAAAATTACACCTCCCCGGGAGGTGAATGAATGAGGGGGAGTAATGTTTCTCTCCTCACCATCCTGCCCGTTCCATCAAGGGCATATCCGGAGATCCATCCCGGTAAGCCTGGTAAATAATTCTTCCTATGTCAACGAACGAACTATCGAATCCCTACTCTCTGAAATGCTACCGCGATGCGGTTTCGTTCAACGACAGGGCTAACAGTCCGGCTTTGGAGCGCCAGCGGAAAAGACAGTCCTTGCTCAGCCCTTGGTTCGGCCAAACCTCTCTCTCAGTTCGTTGAGGCGACCTCGCCAGTATCTTGGCCGTCTCTTTTGGTGCGCCACCGCCACGATCACGACCAACTCCGACTCAACAACATATAACAGGCTGTATGGGAAATGGTTCAAGACTTTTCGTCTTATGCCACTTCCAACTGCCGCAGCTCCAAAAGGATTCTCTGTGATGAAGTTCACACCCCTTCGGACTTCTGCAATGAACCTGATGCCGACCCCTGGCGCTTCGTTTTCGTAGTACCGAACCGACTCGCGGAACTCGTCCTCAGCTTCCGAGAGGAATTCTGAGTTCATGAGATGTCAGCTATAGCTCGGTTGAAGACTTCTTCCGCTGGGATGCCTTTAACCTTGCCCTCTCGGTAGTCTCGAAGGCGACGCTCAGCCTCCTGTAGCCAGAGGCGCTCCACCTCAGTTTCCGATAGTTCATCCAGGCTTGACAGGAGCGTCCCTGCTAACTGCGCACGCTCTTCCAGGCCAAGCTCCATTGCTTCATTGATGATTTCCTCTAATTTCTTAGACATTTCTCCGTCTCCTTTGCTCTTGAAGATCGAAAGACTGAAATAGGCTGCCGTGGTAATCAGGCTTTGAATAGACCGCCGATTTTACCCCCATCGCCTTGATTGACTTGCTCGGTCTCGTGTTCCAGGCTATTCGAGAAGCTCATATGGGTAAGCTAATTGCCATCTAGCCGTACTAATAGCCGTCTTATTTTACGGCTATTAGTACATATAATACGTTTACCGGTGACTTATTATACGGCTATTTGGACATGTAATCAGATTCGCAAATATTTTGTTGGTAATATACCTTAAATTACCACGATTGTTCTAGATCTTTTATTTTTCAAGGTAAAAGGTAACTATTATGTCCAAACCTAAATTATTGGATCAGATGCGTGATGCAATCCGGGTAAGACACTACAGTATGAGAACCGAAGAGGCGTATGTTTATTGGATTAAACGATTTATCTTTTATCACGAGAAACGACATCCATTACACATGGGAGAACAGGAAGTCAGTAAATTCCTTTCTCATCTTGCCGTTGAGGGAAAGGTGTCTGCTTCTACTCAGAATCAGGCATTAAGCGCTCTTTTGTTTCTCTATCAGGAAGTGCTCAAACAAGAGCTGAACTGGATTAATAATGTAAAGAGGGCAAAAAAGCCTTCTCACTCTCCGCTGGGGCATTGAACACTGCTTCAAGGAATTAAAGGACACCTTTTACTTTGATCACTACCAGGTCAGGCATATCAACAAGATTGATAGATACTGGAATCTTTGTCTTATCGTCTGAAGAAAAAATTCGCCGCTTAAATTTTTAACAAAGTACTGTAATAACAGCGGCTTTGTGGAAAGTGAATCGTCGGAAAGAACTTTTCAAGCAACCTTGCGCTCGATCTCCTCGAATTTAACAGCCACCTTCATGGATACGCCCGGCTCCTGCATGGTAATGCCATACATCACATCGGCAACGCTCATGGTGACCTTGTTATGGGTAATAACGAGGAATTGTGTGTCCCGGGTAAATTCCTTCAAAATATGGGTAAAGCGGTTGATGTTGCTCTCGTCCAGGGCAGCATCAGCCTCGTCCAGGATGCAGAATGGACTAGGTTTTGACTGGAATACGGCAAATAACAAAGCTACGGTGGTCATTACCTTTTCACCACCGGAGAGGAGGGTAATGGAACGCAGTTCTTTGCTGGGTGGTTGTGCCATAATCTCTATGCCCGCCTCCAGGATATCCACATTTTCCTCTAACAGGATATCGCCTTTGCCCCCGCCAAACAGCTTTCGGAACATTATCTGAAAATTCTGGCGAATGTCATTGAAGACTTTTTCAAATAATTCCCGGCTCGTGTGATTGATCTTGGTTATCAGGTTCTGCAGGGCATTCTGGGATTTTTCGAGGTCTTCCTTCTGATTTACCAGGAACGTCTCACGGATCTCCAGTTCGTCCTGTTCTTTAATGGCCTCCAGGTTCACATTCCCCAGCCTTCCAATCTTTCCCTGCAGCTCCTCGATTTCCCGGGAAACTGCCTCCCAGAAATCAATCTGAGGTTTAGCCGGGTCGGCAGATTCCTTCTGTGACGTCGTTAATTCCAGTTTGATTTCATCGGTGGTCCCATCCAGGTTTGACAGATCAAGTTGATATTCCTCACGGACACGCTCTTCCAGGCTGGACAGACGAATTTGATACTCGTTCTCCTTGAGCTTTAATTCCTGGAGCTGTTGTTCCAAATGTTTCTGTTCCGACCGTTTCTCATCAAAGTGTGCCTTTAATTCCTCAGCCTTCAGGTGATGGTCGTCTTGCTCGGTTTTGAGAGATGCGATTGACCTTTCCAAGGTAACTTTTTTTGTATTGAGGTCGCTTATCAGCAGTTCCAGGCGCTTGATCTCTTCTTCGGCTTCCAGCTTTTTCTGCTGGCAGTTTTGGCTCTCTTGTATGCTATGCGTAATTTGTCCTTGTGTTTCACGCAATTCTGCATTGAGTTTATTCAATGCCTTGCTCAGACCATCTTTCTTTTCCTGTCTCTGTGCAAGGCCAACTTTTACCGCAGTTATTTCCTCCTGAACACTTTTTTTTCAGATGCTCCTTTTCTTCTGCAAGCATGGAGGACTCTTCGACCTGTTGTTCTAACTGTTTGCGCTGTTGATTGAGTTGCATAAGCTCTTCCTGCAAACGTTGTTCACGCACACAGGTATTTTCCACTTCCACATCAATCTCTTCCATCTCGTTTTCGTTGATTTTTTTCTCCGCAGCAAGTTCGTCACGCTTCTGTTCATTCTGTGCAAGCTCATTATCTTTGGAAATTTTCAGAATATTTACCTGCTCTATTCTCTTTGTCAATTGGGCAGTCTCCGCTTCGAGTCCGGTAAGTTCCTCAATGTGGTATTGTTTATCCATCTCCAATTTTTCAAGAGTCTGCCGGATTTGAACCAATTCCTCTTCGATTTTCTTCAGTTCGCTTTTACGGGATATGATTCCTACCTGTCCCTGCTTCTTACCACCGCTAAGCGCACCATCAGATTCTAACAATGCCCCATCAAGGGTCACATACTGATTCGTACGGTTGTCGCTGCTCAAGGCAAGCGCCGTAGTAAGGTCGTTTACAACGACCGTCGCACTCAGAAAACTGTCGACAACCTTACAAGCCTCTCCTGTGTAATTGACCAGGTTGCGTGCGATACCCACAACACCAGGTTTTTGCAGGATTTCATCAGGAATGGGAGCCTGGCTGTCCGCTCGATCCAACGGGAAAAAGATCGCGTGCCCCTTTTGGCTCTTTTGCAGGAATGCAATAGCCTCCACGGCATCATCTGTAGTGTCAGTAACAATGCCCTGAACCCTCTCACCCAAGGCAGTTTCGATAGCCAATGCATACGGGAGATCGACCTTTACCAGGTCGGCAATCATGCCCCGTATACCCTTTACCGCCGCAGGGTCTTTTCTGGATTCCTCCAGGATGGCCTTTGCGCCAGACTCTACCCCTTCCGACCGCATTTCGAAGTCCATAAGCACTTCGTGTCGGGAGGTTTTGCTGCTCTGCAATTGCTTTTGCTGATTGATCTGTTCGTCCAAAGACCGTATCATACTCACCAGTTCCTGGATACGTCCCTTTGAGGTAGACAATTTTTGGTCCAAGCCATGGGATTCTTCCAGGAGGGCATCCTTTTCCTTCGTTGTTTCCAGGTATTTAGACATCAAGGTATCCATGAATGAAGCAATTTCTTCTTGTCTCTTAAAAAGCCGCATTTTCCGGTTTTTTAAGGCGTCCTTCTCGGTTGTCAGGCTGCCAATTTCATTCTGAAGGCTGGATTCCTGCTGAAGGACAGAGATAATCTCAGACTTCCTTTCGTCGATACCCTGATATAACAAGTCGCATTCGAAGTTAACTTGTTTCTGGGTAATCTCTTTTGCCTTCAGGTCATCTGCGAAGCGCAAAATTTCTTGTTCCACGGTACTCAACTGTTCCTTTGCTTCTGTAATCTTATTGTTTATCTCATGTATCTTGTTTTCCATTCCCCGTTGTTGTTCAATATATTTTTCCCGTAGTCTTTCCAGCTCTTTCATACGTTCCTGGTCATAGGTTACTTTGTCTCTATTGTTGGATATTTGCGCGTCGAGATTCACCCTCTCGGTCTGCATTTGTGCCAATTGTTTCTCTAGTTGCCCTATCATCCTTCAAGGGTATTTATTTGCACTTCGAGCTCATTTATCTCTGCAACAATCTTTTGATTTTGTTCCCCGGTCTGAGCTGCCTGTTCTGAAACAGTCGCTCCCTTCTCTTTTAGATCACGATAATTTTTCAGTGAAAGTCCAATCTTTAAATTTTTTAATTGTTCCACATATTCCTGATATTTGCGCGCCTTCGATGCCTGAAGTTTTACCGAGCGAAGCTGCTTTTGCAATTCCTCAATGATATCACCTACCCGAAGGAGATTTTGTTCCACATGTTCAAGCTTACTTAAGGCAGCTTTTTTGCGTGATTTAAACTTACTGATTCCGGCAGCTTCCTCAAATAACAGCCGTCTTTCACGAGAATCAGCCTGCAGCATGGCTTCCACGTTGCCCTGTTCAATGACAGAATAGGCATTTGCGCCAAAGCCAGTATCCAGAAAAAGTTCCCGGATATCCTTTAATCTGCTTGCCTGTTTGTTGAGAAGGTATTCTGACTCACCCGAGGTATACAAACGACGTGTTATACAGACCTCGGTATATTCAAGTGGTAGCAGTCCCTTCGTGTTTTGTATGGTTAGGGATACCTCGGCATAACCGAGAGAGGGGCGTTTATCGGTTCCATTAAAGATTACGTCCGCCATTTCATTGCCCCGGAGCGATTTTACGCTTTGCTCACCAAGTACCCACTTAAGGGCGTCAATAACGTTGCTTTTCCCGCACCCATTGGGACCCACAATAACAGTTATTCCATCCTCAAAGATAATTTCAGTTTTTTCTGCAAAAGATTTAAACCCGAATAATTCCAGTTTTTTCAGTTTCATGATCCTAATGATTCAAAGTTATGAGAGAAATACTCATTGCTAAAAAGGGGTATTTCGTTTGTGCGAAACACCCCTTTCTCATTATACCGCGTGTGGTCTCTTACATGAAATGGATAAAATTCTTTATACAGTAATCATTACGATACTATTCCCGATACTTACACTCAGCATACAGCATGTAATTATAACTAAAATATCAATTAAGTAAACCTTCACCCGTAAAATTATCTTAAAATTTTTTTAAGATGCTTTTAGGCTGATACATATCCGGTATTATTTCTTCGTTGCTTTCTTTGTTGTTGCTGCCTTCTTTGCTGTTGCTTTCTTCGCAGGTCCTTTTGCCGTCTTTCCTGAACTTCCGCACTTCTTCATTGCCATAGATAATCACCTCCTTTCCCTGACTTTATATGAGACCAAACGGTATTAATGAAATTACCAATTTCTCTGTAAAACCTTTCCCTCTTCACCGCGCACACAGCAGTATTCAACATATTTACCAGCTCGTGACGCAAATCCCCGGAGCATTTCCTGAGGATATGGTTCAACTTTTAGCATCTCTGTGCCAAGGCAGTGATTCGGTCTGAATGCCTGCAGGATATATCGCCTGGCGCCTTGAATGGTCATAGCGATATCTTCAATGTCGTCCCCATCTAATTGTGACGGACATACCGTGGTGCGAAACTCATATTCGATACCACTTTCCATAATAATCCTGATACTCTCTTCAATATCTTCAATAGCGCAGGGTACGCCAGAAACCAGCGCATACTTCTCTTTCTGAAGAGGCGCCTTGATATCCATTGCGACACAATCCAGGAGGTTTCTGGCAATCAAATTCTTCAGTGTCTGTGGATTTGTGCCGTTCGTATCTAACCGCACGAGAATCCCTAACTCCTTTAGCAAACGGAGGAATACATCGAGTTGTTTATGTGTCGTTGGCTCACCACCCGTAACCACAACACCATCCACCCAGCCAAGATTTTGTCTCATCTTGTCAATCACAGCCTCGACAGGGATGGATTCCAGCTCGTTCGGCGTTTGTACCAAATGGGGTGCGTGGCAATAAGGACAACGAAGATTGCACGTGGGTAAAAATACGATAGAGACTATCTTGCTTTCCCATTCGATAAGACTATTTTCTATGAATCCTTTGATTGGCAAAATCACGCTGCACCATTTCATATAAGGATGGTTAAGCGAAGCAAATCCATCCTTCATCATATAAACTGTTCAAACCGTTTGCTGGGTGCGCTCCGCTTCACCCAGCCTGCATATCAACAAAAACAGCCATTGTCTTGGTGAGGGTAACAAAACGATCTTAATCAGAGGATTGCCTTGTTTCCACTTGCCATGACAATTCATGCATCCACAATTTCAGGTGCCAACCATACACGAACTAGGCCAGCAGATAAAACCACGATTCCTTTCCGAGATTTAGCACTTCGTTCCGCATGACTCTGCAGATACCGGCATCTCATTGGGTACAAGATCGCTCACGCTATAGTTACCCTTGTGTCTGTCTACGAGTTCTCCGATCTTGGACTTGTTCCAGTTATTGATGCGGCTAAAATATCCCACGATTCTCGAAATACCATACACATTTTCGGAGCCGCAGTGTCCGCAAATATCGGTAAGTTTTTGAGTAACCTTTTTGCAATCATTGCAGATTGTAAATTCCGGAGATATGGTAACCTGTGCAGCCTGGGTATTCTTAAAGGTCTTTTTGACCAGATTCATAATGCTGGATGCAGGAGGTCTTTCTTCACCCACAAATGCGTGGATAATAGCGCCGGACTCAATCATTGTATGAAACTTGCTCTGAAGGAAGATTCGGGTGATCATGTCTACCGGAGCGTCCGGACGCAGATGCACGCTGTTGGTGTAGTAGAATTCGTCCTTTTCAATGTCTCCCTTGACCATATCCGCGGCTTCCGGGTAATTCCTGATATCAACCTTTGCGAGTCGCCGGCTGGCGCTTTCCGCCGGAGATTCCTCTAAGGAGAATTTCAATTTGTATTTCTTGCCTGCCTCTTTCACACGCATATACATGTGGGAAATAACCCGTAACCCCAGCTTAATCATGTCATCGCCTTCGTGCAACTCCCTTCCGGTCATAAACTGCAGACATTCATTCAATCCCAGAATACCCACGATGTACGTTGAGGTCTCCAAATCCACATAAGGGCGCCCGTCTTTTGCCTTCTTGCCAACCTCCCAGAGGGGCATCTCCGGACTGGCCATCAGTTTTGCTGCAAATGCCTTTTTCTGGAGATGCGCTTTTACAGCAATCTCAATGCCTTTGTCGATTTCTTTGTACAGTGCATCCCAATTGCCTCTGCCTGCCCGGTAGGAAGCCTGGGGAAGGTTGATTGTAATATTCTGAAATCCGCAGAAACGCATACTTTCCGGATGCTTGATCATGTAATTGTCGTCTATTGTGGTGCGCAAACGGCAGCAGGCCGAGAGGGTAATCTCATCTCTGTCAAAGATGAAATAGGGAACACCATTTTCGCTGGCAATCTGACAAGCGTATTCAAGGATTTCATATTGCTTCGGATCATTGAGGGTGTCCTCGTTAATATGGAAATCACACTTTGGAAAGGCAAACACGTGACCATAACAATCTCCTTCACGCCATACATCCAGCATAGCTAAGGTAAACTGCCGCGCTGTTTCTTCATAATCGCCATAGGTTTTTCCGGTAGGTTTTCCGCCGGGTCCAATGGCAGGGATATTCCTTAAATATCGCGGGATCCCGGTGTGGACGTTAAAATCCAAAAACAAGGTCTGACCTCCCCGGGAAAAAGCGCTCTGGGAACAACTGAAGATCAGGTGCTGCGCCTCCTGTTTCATCTCTGCATAGCTCATCCCTTCCAGATAAGGGGCATACATAATATTGACATACGCTACACCAAGGGCCCCGGCATAATATGCCTGCATTGAGGCCAGGAAGGTATTCAGATGTCCTGTCAGGGTGCGCGCATGCTTTGCGGGAGCGGATTCTGTGTCAAGATTTTGGAGCGATAAGCCGTACTTCTTCAAATATTCGAGGGAATGGGAAGAGCAATATACCCGTGTCGGATAACCCAGATCATGGATATGTACCATTCCGTTCAGATGGGCATCTGCCACATCTCTCGAAAAGACTTCCTGAAGGGCATACTGCTTTAAGGTATTTTCAGCAATCGCAAGATTAATTGCCTCCGGATTATTTGTGGCAATATTACTGTTCTCCTTGTTCTTTGACATAATCAACTCTTCGAGGTCGTACTTCGGCATACCAATGACGGCCTGTTTTTCGAGTTTCTTGTTGTAACCCCTCTCAAAAAGTTCATTGTCTACCAGTTCGCGTATTAATGCCGTAGAGATGCGGTTTAATCCGGAAGAAAACACCCGTTGCTCAACAACGCCGGCAATTTCAGACGCAACTCCTTCGGGAAGATCGGCCTCCTTTTCCAGGGCCTCCGCAATCTTTCTCTTGTCCCACGGAAAGGTTTCGTCTTTTGTCTCTGTGTCGACCAAAAGAGAAACATCCGTAGTATCTGCCCGTTTCTTCGTTTGTTTTCGCACACGAAGGGATTCCCTGCTCCTTGCCCTTTTGTCACGATAAAGAATGTACGCCTTGGCCGTTTTGGCATGCCCTGTTTCAATGAGCACCTTTTCCACAACGTCCTGTATCTCTTCAATGCCGGGCGGTTGCCCTGCATGCTTTTTTTCCAAAAACATGGTAACAACAACCGCCAGCTCGTCTGCCAGAGCACGGTCTTCACCGCCCACTGCCTGTGCCGCCTTGAAGATGGCATCAGCAATCTTTCTCTCGTTAAAGGGCACCAATCTTCCATCGCGCTTTACTACCTGCTCTAATGTTGCTGCTGTGTTCATTTCCCTTCCCCTCTGGTTTAATGTTGAAGAGATATACTGCGGGAGTCACTACTCCCGTCCTTTTTTTTTCTTTGGTGTATTTGTCATCAATGGCTTCAGTTCATCAATGAATTCCGAGATATCCTTAAATTCCCGGTATACCGACGCAAATCGCACATACGCCACCGCATCAAGAATCTTTAACTTTTGCATTACCAACGCGCCGAGAAAATTCGTAGTCACTTCCCGGTCAAATTTATTGTAAATTTCGCGTTCAATTTCATTTACAATATTTTCCAGCGTGTCGGTCGAAACCGGCCTCTTTTCACATGCCTTCAATAACCCATTTAATATCTTCTTACGGTCAAATGCCTCCCGCGTCCCGTCTTTCTTCACCACACGCAGCGGACTCTCTTCAATTCGTTCATAGGTTGTGAACCGACGACCGCAACCCAAACATTCCCGTCTCCGTTTAATACTCAAACCGTCCACCGATGTCCGGGAGTTAATGACTTTGTCATTATCTACTTTGCAAAATAAACATTGCATAAATTTAATGGAAAGATGTTTGCGAAACTCGATATTTTGAGGCACGCCCGACGATTCAGAATAACTACATATGACAGGTTACAATATATAACATACCATATATAGGATGTCAAGCAGATTTTTTGAAAAACGATATTGCCCTTTAAAATAGCAAGAAAGGTTGCCATTTTACGGGGTAATATCAAAATATTTTAAAATACTTGCAATATTCTTTGTTATTGTTTAACTTAACTCTTTATAAAATTTGGAGAAGAAAGGATAAATATTGCTCATGTTTGCCATCAACACCGCTAAAGTATGAGTTGCAAAAAATCGGGAATGTACCAAAACCAACGTCGGACTGTTCTGCCTAAGAAGCTGTCCGCATGCTTTTTACTATTGATCGTGTTGATAATGCTGGCAGCAGCGCCACTTTATGCTCAACACATTGCGCGTCGATTGGGGCATCCCTCGACACGTTTTGCCGACCCAGTTCACACTCCTGAGGACCTGCGCGATCGTCTTTCCTCGGAAGAGCTCAAGTCAGACGTTGCCGTTATTGTAAACTTATGTGACGGCTGGCAGGGCGACATTGAGGATTTTTTCCGTGCTGTGGCAACCGCACCGATCACGTCTCTGCAAATTCCCATCGGCGCCCGTTTGCCGGCTATGTCAGCTCGTAAGGACGGCGAAGTAATTCTGCACCGTGACGTGCTATGGATGGGCAATGAGCCGATTGACGCATATGAATTCTCTTTTTATTCGAAAGGCCGTCGTTATCGTTGCGTGACACCTAAGCTCTGTTGTAATTTCTGGGTTGAAGATATTGGTACAGACCCTCGCACGCCCGTCCTGACAATCGAGTGTAATGTGCCGGACACTATCCTGATTAACCGCCCCGTGAAGGTTTGTCTGACGGTGAAGAATGCCGGTGATGCACCAGACGAGTTGGTTACCGTAAAGCTACCGGTTCCCACGGGTGCGATTTTTACCAAATCAACCGGTGAAACCAATGCCGCTGCAAGCCGTGTAGTCTGGCGTATCTCCAACCTTGCCCCCGGATCAAGCAAACAACTCTGTGCGGACTTTAGTGCACAGCAAACCGGCTCTCTGACTTTTGAGTCCTCCGCGCATGGCGTTGTTGCTCAACCGGTGGAAACACAGTGTACCACTCGCGTCTCCGGCATCCCGGCGGTTCTCTTTGAAGTTATTGACCTTGATGACCCCATCGAAGTAGGCCAGCAAAACACTTACGAACTTCGCGTAACCAACCAGGGTTCAACCGCTCTTACGAACGTAAAAATCATTTGTCCGCTGGAACCAAGCCAGCAGTACGTCTCGTGCACTGGCGCGACGACTGCCCAGGCGCAGGAAAACATCATTACAACGGTCCCGCTGGCAATGCTATCTGCGAAAGACACGGCTAAATGGTATATTGTCGTAAATTCCATTGCGTCCGGCGATGTGCGCTTTACCGCTGAACTTTCGAGCGATCAATTCCAACGCCCCATAAAAGAAACCGAAGCAACCCACCAATACTAAAATGCTGCCGATTTGCAGCAGGGATGTCTGTAAATTCACATTCCGTTCGTGGCTGAATTTAGAATTGTGCCTGCCACACCTTCTTATGCTTTTTATTCTGGCAAAGAACGAGATGATTCATTCGCATGCAGGCGCTCAAAAGGTTTCTGTTTGCTACGAAAGAATGATTGAAATAGCATAATAAAGATGTGTATAATGCTGACTAAAATAACTTTTTGAAACTCTTTGTTCAATCATTGAATATCAAAAGTAATGCTAAAGGATATATGACGATACCTTCTCAAAATTTTTACCTTCATGTCTTTGTATAAGGTTAGTAGGCCGCACTATCTTACGAAATCCCTGGCGAATATTGACTAACCATCAATCGATAAAATATTCAGTGGCTGTGAGGTGTGAATAGGTTCAAGGTTACCATGGTATTGGCTACAGAAAATGTATTAAATACTGCACGTGATCAAGGTGTTAAGAAAACCGGCAAAAAGGATATAGTCTTTGTGCTTTTAGGAAATTTCACTTAAAAAAGATGGTAAAGACGAAGATATTTACTGTCTTTGGTACCCGTCCCGAAGCCATTAAGATGGCGCCCGTCATAAAGGCGTTGCAAGCTCATACTGATTTTTTCAGGTTACGGATTTGTGTTACAGCGCAGCACCGTCATATGCTCGATCAATTTCTAAACCTTTTCAGTATCCAGCCTGATTACGATTTAAATCTGATGCATCCAGGGCAAGACCTTACTGATATTACCGTGAAGGTATTGGCGGGTTTGCGAGACATATTCCGGCGTGATCGTCCAGACCGGGTGCTCGTTCAGGGCGACACCACCACTACCTTTGCTGCAAGTCTGGCAGCATTCTATGAAAAAATACCGGTTGCCCATATAGAGGCCGGTCTGCGGACAGGCAATGTCTATGCCCCATGGCCGGAAGAGATGAATCGTTGTCTTACGAGTACCATTGCAGATATACATTTTGCTCCAACTCTTTTAGCCCGGGAAAACCTTATCCGTGAGAACATACCTGCAGAGCAAATTGTTGTTACGGGGAATACCGTGATAGACGCTCTGTTGAGTGTTGTAAAACGCATTCAAACAGATAAGGAATTGGAGAACCAGTTAGCCGGGCAGTTTACCTTTCTGGACTCTGCTAAACGATTGATACTCATTACCGGTCACCGGCGTGAAAATTTTGGGGAAGGATTTAAGCATATCTGTAATGCGTTATCCCGGATAGCCTGCCGAAAGGATGTGCAGGTTGTTTATCCAGTGCATCTCAATCCTAATGTCCGGGAACCTGTACAAGGAATTCTTGGATCGACGAAAAACATCTATCTTATAGAACCTCTGGAATATTTGCCCTTTGTATATTTGATGAGTAAGTCAGCAATAATTATTACTGACTCCGGTGGTATCCAGGAAGAAGCTCCCTCGTTAGGCAAGCCGGTGCTTGTTATGCGTGAAACCACAGAAAGGCCGGAGGCAGTCATGGCTGGAACTGTTCGTTTGGTAGGAACAGATGAGGGCCGTATCGTTCGTGAAGCTGAGAAATTGCTGGATGATCCGGGCGAATATAAAAAAATGAGTCACGCCCATAATCCTTATGGTGATGGTAAGTCAAGCGAAAGAATCGTCAAGGAATTATTACGTGCATATACCCTTTAAAAGAGTATCGGTTATAGGACTTGGCTACATAGGAATGCCAACGGCTGCGATATTAGCAAGCAGGGGTATAAAGGTAATTGGTGTTGATATTAACCCAAAAGTTGTTGAAACTATCAATGGTGGTAAAATCCATATTATCGAGCCGGAACTTGATGCCATTGTTCAAACCGTTGTTTTGTCCGGCAAACTCCTTGCAACAACGAAACCAGAGACTGCGGATGCATTTGTCATTGCCGTGCCTACTCCTTTCAAGGAAAAACATGAGCCAGACCTTTCGTATGTAAAGACGGCAGCCCAGTCGATTGCTCCTGTGTTAGAGAAAGGCAATCTTGTTATTCTTGAATCAACTTCCCCTGTTGGCACCACAGAGCAGTTAGCCTCATGGCTGGCAGAGAAAAGACCGGATTTACAGTTTCCGGATCAGGCAGATGAAAGCGCGGATATTCAAATTGCCTATTGTCCGGAAAGGGTGTTGCCCGGTCGTATTCTTAGAGAATTAGTTGAAAATGACAGGGTTATCGGGGGATTAACAAAGCGATGTGCCAGAAGGGCTATGGAACTCTATAAAATCTTTGTTCAGGGAGAATGTGTTATTACAGACGTTCGGATTGCCGAAATGACGAAGTTGACGGAAAACTCATTCCGGGATGTCAATATTGCCTTTGCCAATGAGCTTTCCATGATATGCGAAAAACTGGACATCGATGTTTGGGCATTAATTCAACTTGCCAATCGACACCCAAGAGTAAAGATCTTGCAGCCAGGTCCTGGTGTTGGCGGTCACTGTATTGCTATAGATCCATGGTTTATTGTATCAGCCGTACCTGAATATGCGCAACTCATCCGGATGGCACGAGAGGTCAACGACAGCAAACCGCATTATATTTTAACAAAAATCAGAGAAAAGGCAACGCGCTTCAAGGCTCCAATTATTGCCTGTTTGGGTCTGTCGTTTAAGGCAGATATCGATGATTTACGGGAAAGTCCATCTGTAGATATTGTGAAAGAACTGATTGCCGGAAATGTAGGAAAACTCTTAGTGGTGGAACCATATATTGAAGCCCTTCCCCCGTCACTCAATGGTAATGTTGGTGTTGAATTGGTTGATCTTGAAGATGCTTTAATTCAGGCAGATAT
Source organism: Candidatus Brocadia carolinensis (assembly GCA_002009475.1). GTDB lineage: Bacteria > Planctomycetota > Brocadiia > Brocadiales > Brocadiaceae > Brocadia > Brocadia carolinensis. The sequence goes on from AYTS01000074.1 coordinate 18,294, forward strand.
TATCGTATTGCTGGTAAATCATAAAGTGTTTTACGATGTTGACCGCAAGGCCCTTGAAGGGAAAGTCGTTATTGATACCCGGGGAATCTGGAAATGAAGCAAGTATTGATCAGGCAAGGGCAGGCAGTGGTGGAGGAGATTCCCGTACCGCAGGTCGGGCCAGGGACAGTGCTTGTGCGTGTGAACCACTCTTGCATCTCAATCGGCACGGAAATGAGTGGTGTCAAAGCGACAAGTCTTCCGCTCTGGAAGAGGGCACTCAAACAGCCGGAAAATGTAAAAAAAGTGTTGCAGATGGTTACTACCCAGGGGCTTGCCCGTACCCGGAGCTTAGTTGACGCCAAACTTTCCGTCGGTCAGCCAACAGGATACTCTGCCGCTGGCGTTGTATCAGAAGTTGGCAGCGGAATTGACGACCTGCGTCCCGGTGATCGTGTGGCGTGTGCAGGGGCTCAATGTGCCCACCATGCAGAATTCATCTGCGTTCCGCGAAATCTGACAGTCCCGATTCCTAAAAACATAGATTTTGCTTCGGCTAGTACTGTTACCCTGGGGGCAATTGCCCTACAGGGCGTACGCCGTGCTAACCCGACATTAGGTGAAACGTTTGTCGTTATCGGTTTAGGTGTGCTGGGTCAACTTATGGTGCAATTGCTCAAAATTAATGGTTGCAGAGTCATTGGTGTTGATCTTGACAAGGGACGGATCGAAATGGCCAGGAAACTTGGGATGGATATCGAAATCCATCCTGATACGTGCAATGATGTGGAAGAGGTTATTCGTTTTACGGATGGCATTGGTTCTGACGGAGTGATTATCGCCGCCGCAACCTCCTCCCATAAGATAATTTCAACGGCCTTCCATATGTGTCGTAAAAAAGGGCGCGTCGTATTGGTTGGTGACGTGGGCTTGCATCTCAATCGTGCGGATTTTTATCAAAAGGAACTGGATTTTTTTATTTCGACTTCTTACGGTCCGGGCCGGTATGACCATCTTTATGAAGAAAAAGGGTTAGATTATCCGGTGCCATATGTACGCTGGACTGAAAATCGTAACATGGCTGAGTATGTGAGATTGGTTGCGGAAGGAAGAGTCAGAGTAGAGCCTCTTATTGCCGCTACCTATCCCATAGAGCATGTTACGGAGGCCTATGAGTCTTTAAAAGGGGAAGGCGTTAAACCCCTTATGGTATTACTGTCCTATCCGCATAACACAGAAGATGCTCCTCTGCTCCGTGTTATCCCAAACCCAACTGCACAATCTGTTGGAATTCATCGAATTAAAATCGCAATTGCAGGGGCAGGCAGTTTTTTAAAAGGTATGCATCTTCCTAATCTCCAGTCATTATCAAATCTGTATCATATACAGGCAATTATGAGTCGTACCGGCCATAATGCAGTTGCTACTGCCAAACAGTTTAACGCTAATTATGCTACGACTGATTACCAGCAGATCCTCAACGATCCGGAAGTTGATGCCATCCTGATCGCCACGCGGCACAATCTCCATACTGTCATGGCGCTGAACGCGCTTAAGGCAGGCAAGCATGTTTTCCTGGAAAAGCCCTTAGCGCTGACAAGGGCTGAACTGAAAGAGATCGAGGATTTTTATTCATCATCGAATACAAGTCAGCCTTTGCCTGTGTTGTTAACTGGTTTTAACCGCCGTTTTTCCTGTTATGCGCAACACGTCCATGGGCTGATCAGGAATCGAAGTAATCCTATGATACTTAATTACCGAATGAACGCAGGATACCTTCCGCCGGATCATTGGGTTCATACAGAAGAAGGAGGCGGACGCAACAGGGGGGAGGCATGTCATATTTACGACCTTTTTACATATCTGACGAATAGTAAAGTATTGTCCGTTGATGCCAGGGCTATCAAACCCGTCAGCGGCTATTATAGCGGTAAGGATAATTTCGTAGCGACAATGACTTTTAAGGACGGTTCGGTTGCCACTCTAACGTATACAGCTCTTGGCAACAAGGAATATCCAAAAGAGCGACTCGAAATTTTTGCCGATGGGAAGGTGCTGTTCCTGGACGATTACAAAAAACTTACGATGGTGGGCGTCAAAGGAAAAGGTATAGAAACAAAAAATACGAATAAGGGGCAAAAAGAAGAACTCGAAGCCTTTGCCCTTGCTATTCAAAAGGGCGGTGAGTGGCCAATTCCTCTCTGGCAGCAGGTGCAGGCAACGGAGATAGCGATCCTGGTAGAAAATGAGATTGGAAGTATGTCGTAATGTGTGGAATAGTAGGGTCTTTCATATTTCGAAACAGCGATTTTCTTGTTACAGAGCCTTACATTACCCGAATGCGCGACACCATGGTACATCGGGGGCCGGATGGTGCGGGCGTATGGTTATCAAAAGACGGCAGAGTTGGATTGGGACATCGGCGTCTTTCCATTATTGATTTATCTCAGGCCGCTGCCCAGCCTATGTGCAATGAAGATGGCACCCTATGGGTATCCTTTAACGGTGAGATATATAATCATGCAGAGATACGTGCCGAATTGAAAACAGTCGGTGGTCATCAATGGAAGACTAATCATTCTGATACCGAAGTAATACTCCATGCCTTTGAGCAATGGGGTATTACCTGTCTACACAAATTCCGCGGTATGTTTGCCATTGCCCTCTGGGATTCAAGAGTTCGAGAGCTATGGCTGATTCGTGACCGTATTGGCATTAAACCATTATATTACAGCATTCACAATAACCGTATTACCTTTGCCTCAGAAATTAAGGCATTGCTGGAAGACCCTGACCAGAGACGCGCAGTGCATGAGGAAGCGATTTACCATTACCTCTCGTTTTTAACCACCCCTTCTCCTCAAACCTTATTTGACGGGATTAAGAAATTACCCGGTGGTACATGGTTAAAGATAACTGAGGATGGCGGTGTCCATGAACAGCGCTATTGGGATGTGTGGGATTACACGAGGCCGCTCATCAACGTTTCTGAAGATGAGATTGCCCGCTTGATCCTTTCCGAACTTCGAACCGCAGTGAAGTTACGCAAAGTGAGTGATGTACCGGTGGGAGTCTTTCTCTCCGGCGGTATCGATTCCAGCACCAATGCAGCACTTTTTTCAGAGGAAGAAGGGAGACCGATAAACACCTTTTCCATCGGGTACGAGGGAGAATATCAGACATATCAAAATGAACTGAACTATGCTCGAAGAATGGCCACGGAAGTAGGAGCACAATACCACGAACGGCTCCTTAATATGGAAGACCTTATTACCTTTCTACCACAGATGGTTCATTTGCAGGATGAGCCAATTGCAGATCCTGTTTGCGTGCCCGTTTATTACGTCTCCAAGCTGGCGCGCGACAACGGCGTTATTGTCTGCCAGGTTGGAGAGGGGGCAGATGAACTCTTTTGGGGTTATCCCGGCTGGATGACGGCACTCAAGCTTCAACGTCTTGATGACCTGCCAGTGCCACGATTGTTTAAGAAAATAGGACTTCCCTGCCTGCGCTTGCTAGGTAAGGATATGACTTCTTATTATGAATGGTTGCGCCGGGGGGCAGAAGGGGAGCCTGTCTTCTGGGGTGGGGCAGAGGCATTTACCGAAACGCAGAAAAGGCGACTGCTTTCTCCCCGGCTACGCAAAAAATTTATAAATTTTTCTTCATGGGAAGCCTTAAAACCCATCAGACGCCGTTTTGAAGAAAAAGCATGGGAGAAATCACATCTCAATTGGATGACATATCTTGATTTAAATCTCCGACTTCCCGAATTGCTCTTGATGCGGGTGGATAAGATGACCATGGGGGTAAGCCTGGAGGGAAGGGTCCCTTTCCTTGACCATAAGTTTGTAGAGCTAGCCATGGGCATTCCTGAGGCAATAAAGACAAAAAATGGCACCCTAAAATATATACTCAAAAAAGCAGTGCGTGGACTCATTCCTGATGAACTCATTGACCGCAAAAAACAGGGATTCGGCGTGCCGGTGTATGAATGGTTCTTCGATAAGTTAGGAGAACAAATTCGCAGAGAACTCAGCGATTTTTGCGACAAGACCGACTTTCTTGACCGTGTCGAAGTAATGCGAATGATTGATCAGGGCAACGGCCCTCAGGCGTGGTATCTGTTTAATCTTGCATTGTGGTGGAAGGAATATATTGCATGAAGACTACGATATATGCCTTATTAACTGCACGGAACGTCTCCTTTTGGCAAGCATTGATTGGTTTTTATCAAAAAGCAGCCTCTTCTGACTTTATTCGAAAGGTCATGGAAACGTTTGCAACCAGGATAGTACAAATTTGTCTTGGCTTAGTTACTACAGTGTTAGTGGCAAGAATTCTTAAGCCAGAAGGACGCGGTTTATTTGCTGTTGCAACCACCTTGGGAGCCATTGGTATTCAATTTGGCAATTTGGGTCTTCAAGCATCAAACACTTACTATGTAGCTAAAGATCGCAAAATACTTCCAGAATTATTTGCAAATGCCCTAATAGTTAGTTTTGTATTTGGAGGACTTGGTTCAACCCTAACCTGGCTGTTTTTTGCCTTTCGACCAGATTTAGCTCCCCTACACGGGTTATTGCTCATACTGGCACTTTCTTTTATTCCTTTTGGACTTGCCACTTTGCTACTGAAAAACCTATTAATAGGTATTTACAAGATCAGAAGTTATAACACTATAGAGATAGCAACTTCAGGTATCAATGTATTCATGATAGTATTATTAATTATTATAAATTCAGTCTCCACAGAATCTGTTTTTGGCACCGGGTTGATTGCATTGATCATAGGCTTTGCCTGGACTTATTGGAAACTCTCAACGTGTATCGGGAAATTTCACAAACCGTCAATTCATTTATTGAAAACCAATATAGGATACGGTTTCAAGGTCTATCTTACCACGTTGTTCGCATTCATGGTCTCGCGGATTGATTTGCTCATGATCAATTATATGCTCGGAGAAACGCAAGCCGGCTATTACTCCGTTGCGGTATCTCTGGCTAATCTGCTCTTAGTTTTTCCAGCAGTCGTGCATACTATTTCATTTCCAAAGCTTAGTAGTGAAGTAGATCCTATAAAACGGTGGCAGTTTACCGTTAAAACTGCGTGTGGAATTGGCGCATTTATGGTCGTAGCATGTCTTGGCGGTTTATTTTTTGGTAAATACGCAATAATATTATTATTTGGTAAAGTGTTTGAGTCTGCCTATGTTCCTTTTCTCATCATGAGTTTAGGAGTGTTAATTTTAAGCGTAGAAGGTATTTTTAGGAAATATATAAACACAGATCCGGTAAAAGGATATCGTAATGAAATTATTTATATATGGGCAGGTGCACTACCAGTCAACATTGGTCTGAATTACATCCTTATACCATGGATGGGAATAAACGGTGCTGCAACTGCCTCATCAATAAGTCTTTTCCTTGTATGTTCATTTGCATTTAATTTTGTTATAAAAAATAAATACTGATCTTTCGAATGCAAATAGCATGTAAATTATAAATCGATATTTTGTTAAGGCTATAGATTAATGGGCAAGACGAAAATAAAAAGGGTATTCGATGCATGCACCTATTATATAAAAAAGCCTCTCGATTCTGTTGCTGTGTTTTTACATATTCCTAAAAATGCAGGTACAACAGTTAACTCTATACTATTTTCAAACTATAATTATTACAGGATCTACATACCTATAGTAATTGGAAGAAATAGTGTCGATGGATTACCAAAGACGATACACTGCGAAGACCAGGACATAGTAACGATTCGAAAAACAGTCACAACGATTGGGAATCAACTTGATTGCATCGGGGGGCATATCCCTTTTGGAATACATGAATACATAAGTAAGCCCTGTAAATATTTTACTTTTTTACGTGAACCAGTAGACAGAAGTATTTCACAGTACAATTATGCAATAATGAAAAATACCTTACTTGCTCGTATTCTTGAACGATATGATTTTGATTTATCACGCGTTATAGAACAAAAGGCAGCATATCAATTCATGAATGATCAGACAAGAATGATCATTGGTAGTGAAAAAGTCGATATAGGCATTGATGAGTTTGAACAAGCAAAAGAGGTTATCAAACAACACTTTGTTTTTGTGGGTACCGTTGGGGATTTTGATAAGGACATTCTAAGATTAATGAAAACCTTACAATGGAGGCATATCCCGTCTCAAAAGGAAAATATAGGCATATATCTTGAGGGGAAAAAATCATTTGATCAAAATACTATTCGGTTATTAAAAGATGCAAATGAATATGATATAAAGTTGTATGAATGGGTTTTAAATACATCCAAAAATATAAATATCAACTAATTAAAATAATATGATTCAATAAAACAAGGAGCAATATGATTTCATGCTATTTTGTTACTGGTACAGGAAGATGCGGAACACAATTGTTATCAAAAATACTGAATTGTAGTGGATATACTCACTGCAACCATGAATATTCTATAGACACGCAAAAATTAAAAAAGTCATTCTATAAGAACAAACCTGAGATTTTAATAAAAGATATAGATAGAACACTGAAATCTACGATTGTTAAATATAATAATTTAGGCAAGATTTACGGAGAATGCTCAGGGCATCTCTATCCCATTTTCCCAGAGCTTTATCGAAGGTATGAAAATGCCGCTCGATTCGTATTGCTGGTCAGAAACCCGGTAGATTTTGTAAGAAGTGCACTGGCGCGGGGTTTTTTCGATCCGAACCACCACCATGCATTAGAGCATCTTATTCCACCTGGAGATACCACCATGGGCTTAAGGTGGTCTCAAGCAAGTCCGTTGGAAAAATGTGCGTGGTATTGGGCAACAGTCAATAGCATGGTTTACCGTTTTTTCCTATCATTACCGCATACTTTATGGAGGATTTTGCCCATAGAATCTCTCTCTATGGAAGTTATAAAAACACTCTATGATCATCTCTGTTTGAAAGATTTTGAACAGGCAAAACCTACCATTGAAAATTTACTCTCAATAAGACACAATGCAAGCCCTGGGCAGGGTGACGAAAGCGATCTAAATCCATTTTCAAAAGAAGTCACCTTGGGAAAACTTGAGACATGGTCTTCTGGCCAAATTGCTGTATTTGAAAAACATGTATTGCCCATGCAAGAAATTATTTACGGAAAGAATGATTCAAACGTGTCTTACTTTCATAATTTAAGTTTTTTGAGATAATATACTCGTTGCATGTCAGCAAATATTTTGATAATCAATCCCAAGCACCCTTTTCAATTAGTTTCACCACCTTTAGGAATAGGCTATATATTGGCATACAACCGAAAAATATCGGATAATTCCGTTACCTTTCTGGATGAAAATTTTATAGAACAATCTGATGGTGAGATATTAAAAACGATAAAGGAAAAAAATATAGAATTTATAGGGATAAGCTTTCCGTCGGTTGCTATTCTTCGTGTGCTAGCTATTTGTAAATTAATTCGCACCCATTTTAATAATGGAATTACCTTGTTTACAGGAGGATATCACCCAACGAGCGAACCAGAACTTACGTTACGGTTAATTCCTTATTTTGATTTTCTTATTATTGGGGAAGCCGAACACATAATATCGAAATTAGATTGCAATTGGAGAAGTTCGGAAAATATTGCATATCTAAATAATAATGTCTTTATACAAAACCCAATAACGTACCTCAAAAATATTGATGAAATTCCATACCCGCAGAGAACTGATTTTAACAAAAGATATTTTGCCCCATGTTTTGGTGCAATTGCAGGTATATTTGGCAAAGTTGCAACGATTATGTCTTCCAGGGGATGTCCATATTCTTGCAAATTCTGTTCATGCAAACTTATCCAGAAGACAGTTCGTTTCCATAGCACCGAATATGTTTTATCCGAAATAGAACATATTCTCAGCGTAACGGGTAAGATTGACTATCTGTATTTTCTCGACGTTATGTTTCTGGCAAAATGGGGTAGAGTCGAAGAGCTCTGTTCCGCATTTATTCGACTTGGCCTACATAAGCATTTTAAATGGGCTGCAACAGTCGCGGCGAATGTGGTGGACGATAAAAAAAATTAAACTCATGAAGGAGGCTGGTTGCTTTTATCTCTCTTTTGGATTCGAATCGAATTCTGAACATGTCCTTGAGGCGATCAACAAAAAAGCTACACCAGAGCACAACAAAAAAGCCTGTGAGCTGTGTGCCAAATATAACATATACATTAATTCAGCGTTTTTGTTTGGTATTCCTGGCGAGAGAGCTCAAGACCTGCAGGATACTATTGATTTTGTGAGAGCGTATAATGTTCATTTTACTGGTGTCAATATTATGATGCCCTTGCCCGGAAGCGCTTTTTACTACGATTTTGTAAAACAGGGAATCATTAGACCATCAATAGATGAGTGGTATACCATATCTTCATTAAGTACCACGAATAAGATATATAACGATGTGCTGCCGAAAGAACAGTATGATGAATATATAACGAAATTTTATCGTACTATCAAATATAGAAGTAAATATTTCAACCTAACTGCTAACTGGCGAAAAAGGTTAAAATATTGCTGGAGCAAATCAACTGTGTCAAACCATGGTTGAATCAGCTAAATAGTTAAGAAGAGACATCGGAGAAAAGAATGGACACAAAAACTTTTAATTCGCTTTCAGCTGAAGAATACAAAAAACAGACACAGAAGCATTGGACGTCTGATCCATGTGGCTCTAATTATTCTAATAAGGAATTCATGTCTTATGAATTTTTTGAGGAAGTTGAAAGACATCGTTATACTACTCATCCATGGATACATGAGAATATAAAAAGATTCGATCTGAAAGGTAAAAAAGTGCTGGAGATTGGTTTCGGTATGGGAACCGACCACCTTTCTTTAGCAAAACAAGGTGGTATTATGCACGGAGTTGACTTAACTCCGCGAAATCTTGAAATTACCAGGAAAAGGTTTGAGATATATGGTCTCAAATCGGAACTTCTTGTTAATGACGCTGAAAATTTACCCTATGATGATAATTCGTTCGACTTTGTGTATTCGTTTGGAGTTATTCATCATTCACCAGATACACAACGAATAATTTCTGAAATACATCGGGTATTAAAACCCGGCGGCAAATGCTGGATAACGGTCTATCATAAAAATTCAATCTTTTTCTGGTGGTCTGTGTTCTTAATAGACTGGGTTTTCAAAGGAAGGTTTCGAAAGGAAAGCCTAAATGGCCGACTGAGCAGAATTGAGTATCCAAATGACAACCCGAACATGGTAATCCGTCTTTACACGAGGAAAAAATTTGCTGCCATGTTCTCCGCCGCTGGTTTTCGCGAAATCCAATCATCAATAGATCATTTAATTGCTGACGACATTACTTTGCTGGGTAAATATGTACCTGGTAAGTTACTCAGGGGATTAGCAAAAAAGTTCGGCTGGTACGTAATTATTGAGGCAGCCAAGTGAAAGATGCAAAACTTACAAATATTATACCTAAAGAAAACATTTATGGGCATACCAAACGGCTGTTATGGATTCTTTCAAAAATCCAAAAAAATGATGAGATTGCTGAGTTGGGTTGTGGAACCGGCTACATGATCACTCTTCCTCTGGCGAAGCTAGGTTATTCTATAATTGGTATTGACACAGATATAGCGAGTGTTGAGTTTGGAAAGAGAGTTTTTAGCCAGGAAGGAGCCAGTCCAGAAATACTAAAAGTTTCAAATATAGAGAAACTGGATATGAATCCGGATATTATTATTGCTTCCGAAGTACTCGAGCACATACCAGATAAGGATTTGGGTGTTACTCTTTCCAAAATTTACAATCAACTTATACCCACGGGCAAATTGCTAGTCACGGTTCCTAACGGTTACGGCTGGTTTGAATTAGAGAGCTTTCTTTGGTTTAAGGTTGGAGTTGGCAAACTTTTGGAGTGGACACAAGTGACCCGTGTCGTCAATAAGGTAAAACATATACTATTCGGCCATGACTTTGAATTACCGTATTCTTCCACCCTTTCTGACTCACCTCACGTACAACGTTTTACTTTTAAATCTATCCAGGAATTGCTGCAGAAATACGGTTTTAAGGTAGTTACTATTTCTGGTTCAGTGCTTTTCGCCGGACCGTTTAGTAATCTTTTATTTACAGGCATCCGGCCAATTATGTATTTAAATTGTGCATTGGGAAAATGGTTTCCCAGGCTGGCGTCTGGTTTTTTTGTCGAATGCCTGGTGAATACCGAAGGCACGTTTTCCCACCGTGGTAACTAAAGTTTGTTACGGAATTTATGCAAAAGATTACCATTCTTAAAGACGCAGTTCAAAAACCTGAGGTATCTGCCCATACGACAATCATTACCTTTGATAAATTGAAAAATTGGATTAAACAAGGCACAATTGTTAAACATCTCTTTGGTTATCAGGAAGCAGAAATTTTAACATATCATCTGGCGATTATTCCCAAACCTTTTCAAATTGCAGTACTTCTTAGATTGTTAAGTAGAAATACCTGCTGTTTTAGGGATGAGCAAGGGCTTAGATGTGCAATTACGATTCGTTTTTTATGTAAACTTTTTTGGCAGTTAATAAGGGATTATAGACGGAGGCCTGAATTAATCCAAAAAGTTCATTGCGAAGTCGAATATCTGATAAAACATTCTACAGGAAAACCTCAGTCTTCACGCATGATTGATTTATCGGCAACGCCTGTTTATTTGCGCACCGATCTGTGGTTTGGTGTTCGGTCCGGAGGGTCGGTAGGGCATATTGCAGGTGTTTTGAATAATTTAGGTGAATTTACTGACAAACCCATGTTTTTAACAACCGACATAATTCCTACCGTTAAAACAGAGATAGAAACTCACGTAATTTTACCGGACAACTCTTATTGGGATTTTAAGGAACTGCCAAGCTTTCAGTTTAATGAAGTCTTCGATCAAAACGCGCGGCAACTCATGAATGATAAAAAAATTATCATTCATCTATCAAAGATATAGCATAAATAACTATTCAGGAGTCAAGCTGGCAACCCAGTATCATGTTCCCTTTGTGCTTGAATATAATGGCTCGGAAATATGGATAAACCGAAATTGGGGTAAACCTTTAAAACATGAATCTCTGTCTGAACACATCGAACTCCTTAATCTCAAGGCGGCTGATATCGTGGTGGTGGTGAGTCAGCCAATGAAAGATGAACTGGTAGCAAGAGGCATCGGGGCAGATAAAATTTTGGTTAACCCAAATGGCGTCGATCCCGAGAAATACTCTCCCAATGTAGATGGGTCGAAGATACTCAAACAATATAATCTTAATAGGAAAACAATTATCGGTTTCATTGGCACCTTTGGCAGATGGCATGGTGCAGAAGTGTTAGCAGATGCATTCGGGAGGCTTCTGCATGAATTCCCGGAGTATACGGATCAGGTACAGCTCTTTATGATCGGGGATGGAGAGACCATGCCGCAGGTCAGGAAGAACTTGCAGAAATATAACATCACCGATGCGTGTGTGTTTACGGGCTTGGTTCCCCAGGAGGAAGGGCCGAGTTATCTGGCGGCTTGTGATATCCTGGTTTCCCCGCATGTGCCGAACCCGGACGGTACGCCTTTTTTTGGTTCTCCTACAAAATTGTTTGAGTACATGGCCATGGGGAAAGGAATTGTGGCGTCTGACCTGGATCAAATTGGTGAGGTTCTTAAACATGGGAAAACTGCCTGGATGGTAAAACCAGGAGATACCGTATCTCTATCGTGCGGTTTGAAGTCGATGATTGATGATATCGAGCTTCGGCAAAGGGTGGGAAATGCTGCCAGGCAAGAAGTAATTGCGAAATATACCTGGAAAGAGCATACACGAAAAATTATTGAAAAATTGAAGGAGCGCTGTGAATATCAAACATTATTTGAAACGCGCTGTATCTCTGCCTCCACACATAATAATAAAAAAGGTGTCGGACAAGATTGTTCGTAATGTGGAGTTTGCCCGGCGGCGGCAACATGATATGAAACTCCCGACTTTTGCGAAGGCATTGTCTTCTCGTGACAAATTGGGTAGCTTCTTTAAATGCGTCCTGTTGGAGGTATTATTACCCCACAAAGACTGGATCAGCGCTGTAACCGAACACTACCTTGCTCACCGGTTTGACCTGCTTGGTTCAGGATGGATGCAAGTAAGGCATGGAATGAAATGCAGGGGAGTTGAAGGGTATGCGTATGATGCGGGCCGGGAGGTAGTACCTGACATAGACGGCAACTGGCTTGAGGGGAGAATAAATAGGGCGAATATAACAGAATCAAAGCGTATATGGCGTTTCATAGATAGAGATTATAGTCCCATGAACTGGCATTTAGATTTCAAATCTGGCTATCTTTGGCCAGAAGATACCTGGTTTCAAGATATCCCGTATGGACATGAGCCAGGCGTGGATATTAAGGTGCCCTGGGAACTTGCCCGCATGCAGCATTTAGCACCCTTGGTTTGGGCTTATTCCTTGAGTAAAAATGGTGCGGAAGGTTTCCGGCAACATGATATTTATTGCCGTGAGTTTTGCAATCAAATATTGGACTTTATTGCAACCAATCCCCCACGCTTTGGGGTAAACTGGCGATGTACCATGGATGTCGGAATACGGGTATCAAACTGGCTGATAACATATGATTTGTTTAAGGCACATGGTGCGGAATTTGACGGAGAATTTGATTCAGTATTTTTAAAAAGTATCTATGAACATGGACTGCATATTGTAAACAATTTAGAATGGTATTCTCAATTACACGGGAACCATTATCTTGCAAATATTGTTGGACTATTGTTTGTGGCAGCTTATCTGCCATGTACCTCAGAGATAGATGTTTGGTTGGCCTTTGCCGTGCAAGAGTTGATAAACGAAGTGGAATATCAATTTACAAATGATGGGGCAAATTTCGAGGCATCAACCAGCTACCACCGGCTTGCAGCTGAAATGGTAGCTTATGGAACAGCTCTGGTAATGGCGCTGCCGCCTGAAAAGCTAAGGGCTTTAAAAGACTACGATTACCGACTTCACCGTAGTGTTCCTAAATTAAGACCTGCCCCAACGCCACTTTATCCTTTCCAGGGGAGTGAAGAAAAGACCCCTTTCCCGGTAGGATATTTTGAGAGGCTTGAGAAAATGGCTGAGTTTACCATGCACATTACAAGGCCTGATGGTCATGCCCCTCAAATTGGCGATAACGATAGTGGTCGTTTTTTAAAGCTCCAGCCGGTCTATCAAAGTATGACTGTTGCCGAAGTAAAAGCTTTTTATGATAATCTGAATGGTTATACGGCCCTTCCTGATGATGCAATTTATTGGCGTGAAGACCACACTGACCACCGCCATTTGGTCGCTGCAATAAATGGGCTTTTTCAACAATGTACGTTTGCAAATTTTGCTGGTAGTGAATGCTTTGAATATACCATAGTGAAATCCCTCTGTAATGGGAAAACCATTCCTTCTTATCATTGCCAAAAGACTGATTTTGAATGGCCGATATGGAATGGTAATTCAAATGATGGCATACGTCTTTATCGGTATCCTGGTTTTGGACTCTATATCTATAAATCCAAATTTTTATATCTTGTAGTGCGATGCGGGCATATCGGCCAGAATGGAAATGGTGGTCACGCCCATAATGATCAGCTTTCCATCGAACTTGCTCTAAATGGGGTTCCCATTATTGTCGATCCCGGCACTTATCTGTATACCCCTTTACCAGAAAGGCGTAATTTGTTCCGATCCACAGCAATGCACAATACTCTATCAGTATCAGGAAAAGAGCAAAATACCTGGCATGAAGGTCGAACGGGTTTATTTAGAATGCTTGATCAGGCGAAGGCAAAAGTTGTTGAGATAAATACGCGTAAATTTCTTGGAGAACATTGTGGTTTTGGTTCTGTCCACAGGCGTTTGCTTGATATTCATGAACGGTATGTTCGTGGCTTTGATGAGTGCAATCTGAGTGAGAAAAAAAACTATTGCATTCCATATTGCACCTGGGGTAAAAATTCATACGACACAGAGAGACAGCAGTCTCGATTTAAACTATGGCAAGTTGAGAGTAAGGTTGTCTGCAGAAGCGGGTGAGTGGTCAATGCACGAGTCATTTCATTCTCCCGGATATGGAATAATACAAAATTGCCAGTTGGTAAAACTACAAAGTACTCAAAACAGTATTCGGTGGTCCGTAGAGATCGTGGAGACACCGTGAAACAGAAAAAGATTTTGATGATATGCAGTACTTACTGGAACTCTCCAATTCAGTTAGGAGACCATCATCTTGCTCGTAAATTTGCTCAGGCTCAGTGGGATGTAGCATATATTTCCAATCCTATTTCACCTTTTCACCTTTTTGGAGGAGTTACTTCCGATCTTCGTGACAGATTTCATGCCTACCGATCCGGTGGTGTAAAGGATATGGACGGCCATATATGGAGTTATGTGCCGGGGGCATTGTTTGCCGCTCAAAACAAACTATTTTTGCGGAGCAGCTGGATTTATCACCATTGGCAGAGACTGACTCTACCCAATGTGGTAAAAGTTGTTTCTCAAAACGGCTTTGCAGAAGTTGATGTCCTTTACTTTAGTGAGCCAAGGCAGGCATTTTGGTTTGACGTCATTAAACACGAGATGTCTATTTATCGCGTTGCTGATAAATATTCCAGTTTTCTGGTATACAATAAGGAGGTGCAGAAACTGGAGCGGTTATTGACCAAATCTGTAGATTTAGTGCTTTATACTGCGAAAAATCTCAAATGTTATGTGGATGATATGGGTCCGAAGCGCATTTTAAATTTACCGAACGGAGTCAATTTTTTTTCACTTTGCCAATGGGAGCAAACACACTCCTGATGAATTCAAAAAAATCCCAAAACCCATTGTAATATATGTTGGTTCAATAGATTACTGGTTTGACTACGACGTAATTAACTATGCGACAAAAAGTTTACCCTGGGTATCTTTCGTTATCATTGGTCCAGATAAATTAGCACGGAAACAACTTATGTGCCGGCCAAATTTATATCTATTTGGGAAACGAAGCTACACCGAAATTCCCTCGTATCTTTATAATGCCGATGTGGGTGTTATTCCCTTTAACATTGCAAGATATCCCGAACTTGTCAACAATATTAATCCACTGAAGCTTTATGAGTATACAGCGTGTGGTCTGCCAGTGGTTGCCACCGAATGGGAAGAGCTTAAGGAAATTAACAGTCCCGCAATATTGTATCGTACCAAAGAAGAATGTGTGCAGAAGATTAAGGACGTTTTGTCTGCCAAACCGGATAAGACACCTTATATCAACTTTGCTGAAAAGCAGGATTGGACAAAAAGGTTTAAACTATTAGAAGATAACATAAATATGATACTATCTTCTTGAATTCGGTAACGACGGAGAAACACATTGCCAATAAAGAGGATTGCAGATGGTTAAAAAAAGTTTAACGGTGGAACTCGTAATTCCAAGCTATAATAGATTAAATATTCTTAAAAATACCTTAAAGCAGGTCAGGTTGTTGTATCCAGATCTTAAAATTTGTTTGGGATTACAAGGGGAAAGGCCCGATCCGGATTTTCAAGCTCAATTAGAAAACGATCCGAATTTACGAACAGAAATATTGCCAACGCCGAGCACTACGGTGACATTGAATCATTGTATTTCAAGTTCCAAGTCCGATATTATCGTGTGTCTGGATGATGATGCGATTCCATGTTTTGGTTGGCTTGATGCCCAGAAAGAAGCTTTTGAGAAAGAACCTGGTTTAGCTTATACTTCAGGTCGTGAGGTAAGATCAACGAAGGGGAGAACTGCATTCTCAGAGTGGTTTAGAATTATGACAGAATGGGTTTTTGGTTTATTTATAGGGCGTGATAAAAAATTACATGGACGTATTATTGGTTGGATAAATTGGACAGGACTGATTTTGGCAAATTTTGACCAACCGGGCACTTGTAAAATAAATTCTCCGCGTGAGTGTAATATGGGTATACGACGTGAGCTATTTACAAAACTTGGTGGATTTAACCAGGCCTTTCGGGGAAACGCATGGGGGTTTGGAGCAGATTTTGGTTTGCGGATGGCGAGAGAGGGTAAATATGGGCAATATCTAGGCAGTGCCATTGTGATCCACCATGAAGTCTCCAAAGGAGGGAGTCGCGAAAAAGAGAAATCACAATGGTTTCGTGATTTTGTACATAATAACAAATTGCTGATAAATACTTTGGGACCTCAGGCCTGGATCGGATCTATTCCCCGGTTAATTAAAAAACGGTTTTTTAGCTAACGAATAATCTCTCTATTTTAAAAAAGATTTATCATACAGCAAACCAGGTCTTGCCCTGAAAGTCCTGCGCTTATACTCCTGCTTTCTTTACCTTTTTTGTTGCTACTTCTCAACTGACTTTTCAAGGGACTTCCTTGCCTCTGATGGCCCTTTTTACCCTATTTCTTGCCTCTTTGTTTGTTTTCCCTCTTCCGTTACCCAGTCTTTTTCTGCCTCATGTTTTTCCCCGGAATCTTTGATAGGGACTTTGACGTTGCCGTGATGGTAAGGAAACAAATTTGGCATAGTTATTCAGTGATAATAAAATGTTTCCTATGAGAAGGAGATGTGAATAAAAGAGGCTCTACGTTATTTCCAGTGAAATATCAAGCGCCTTTGCCGAATGGGTAATAGCGCCGACAGAGATTCTGTCCACTCCCGTTTGTGCTACCAGATGTACATTTTCGAGGGTAATATTTCCTGACGCCTCCGTTAGTGGACGCCGTTTCTCTCCTTCAGACTCCCAATCTTTCACGAATCGTACCGCATCGTTCAACTGCTGGATACTCATATTATCAAGCAGGATGATATCCACCCCTGCATGAAGGGCGCTTTTTACTTCTTCTAGTGTCCTCGTCTCCACCTCGATCAAGACATCTTTTTTTATCTTTTGTCTCAATACATCGGTAGCCTTTCCAATGATGCTGGTATGGGGGGAGGTTTCGTAGAATAATTTGTCTTTCATAATATCCAGGTGATTGTCTTTTACAAGCACCTGGTCATAGAGTCCCATCCTATGATTGACGCCGCCGCCCACTGCTACGGCATATTTTTCCAGATATCGCCAGCCGGGGATGGTCTTTCGTGTGTCCATAAGGGAGGTTTTAAGAGGTTTTATAGCATCGACAAACTGTGATGTCAGTGTCGCAATCCCCGATAGCCTCTGGAGAAAGTTTAAGGCAATCCGTTCACCAGAGAGTAAAACTTTTGCACTGCCCTGTATTGCGGCAATCGTCTCTCCGTGACGAACAAAACTTCCTTCTCTCTTCCAGGATTTAAAAAAAAAGGTTTTTATCTAACTTTGAAAAGAAGTACTCAATTACGGGTAATCCGGCAACAACCCCATTTTCCTTTGCCAGAAAAACCCCTTCTACCATGAGGTTGTCCGGGATGAGAGTTTTTGTCGTGATATCCCCGGTAAAAATATCTTCCTCAATAGCGAGCTGAAGTAAGGTGTCTATCTTTGCCGGTTCAAAAAGAATTTCTATATTCGTGATTGCCATAATTGAATATTAAGGAATTTTAAACCACCTATAGTGGCAAGGCGCACCTTGCCACTACTCTGCTATAAAAAGTCAATGTAAAACTCATTATAAATTGTTTTTTAAGAGAACTCAATACCATAAATTTGTGAGAGTATTGTTCCTGCAATTTTCACTTGAAAATACTCCTGTAAGTCAATTTTTTTTCTTGACATCACTAGTGTCCGGTTATAAGTTGAACAAGGACAATTGCTTATAAGGAAAGTATGGTTCGCTTTTGTAATCAGAATTTGTAAGTACTTGTAAAATAGGGACTTTCTCAAATAGGGTAATACTCAAAATTTGTAAAATTGTGTAGAGACTCATGTCTAAATTGAGATGCTTTTTGATGATTGCAACAAGCACGTAAACGGAGATTGCAATCCATATTTGAGTTTTTACCGAGTTTTCAGAGGTACCGTAAAATGCCTTAATTCTCAAGTGTTGTTTTATCCACTTGAAAAA
>AYTS01000075.1 GCA_002009475.1 Candidatus Brocadia carolinensis
TTTTAACTGCTCCGTGTGGTTTTGCTCTGAAGATTTCATTTCGCCTTATTATATCACTCAATTTCACCATCGCAACCGATTTACCCTATTTTTTCTGGCTAAATGAAGAAAATCGGAATGCCACATTCTCGGACAGCCTGTATACTACTATCCATCAACTTCTTATTTTTTATGATCGATTTTCAAATTGCACGATAGTAATGCCCTGTTCAGATGAGGGTTACGCAAAGTTTAGCGCATTGAGTTTTTTGTCATTTGGAAATTGTTTCGTATTTCGATTTTGGTTGCAGCCAACGGCCGCGCCAGGTATATTCTGTATGAACCGCAGGAAAGATCTCGTGTTTGTTTGTTGTTACTCGCGTAGCTGGATATCCAAACATACCCTTTATACCCCCCCTTGCTAGAGACGCTCCCTGCTTCCTTCTCTTCAGTATCATGTCATACTGATTCTCTGATTTTTTGTTCAACTGAAATACCCCTTTTTCTGTTTGTAAGATTTTCACACATCCTTATTTTAACGAGTAAAATCAGGCATTTCTACCATCTTCACCTCGCTCTGCACAAAATCACGTTTGTTGTAGGACTCGTGGTGCCAAGCCTAGTTATTAGTACCCATCTGCAATTTGCTTAGTGGGGGAGGAATGGTAAAATGTTTTGGACATTCTTTTTTATTGACAAATTCCGTTTCTCTCAATATAATGACGCTCAGTATTGATGCAAATATAATAATTTAGCAAACTTACGAACTAAAGTTTAATCAATTCATAAAGGTTATTGTTTCGCTGATGAAAGTAAGTTCTCTGGATTTAAAACGGCAGTATGAAACGATCCGGGAAGAAGTAAATAAGGCGGTTTTAGAGGTACTCAGTAGCCAATCCTTCATTCTGGGACCTTATGTCGAATCGTTTGAAGGTAAGATTGCGCAGTTTTGTTGTGTGAAGCACGCTATTGGGATATCATCTGGTACTGATGCCCTATTGTTGGCCTTAATGGCATGTGGCATAAAACATGGCGATGAGGTCATTACTACGCCTTTTACTTTCTTCGCAACGGCAAGTTCTATTGCGCGTGTGGGAGGGGTTCCCGTTTTTGTGGATATCGATCCCTCTACGTATAATATCGATGTCACGAAAATTTCTGCTGCTGTAAACAAAAAAACAAAGGCAATCCTGCCAGTTCATCTCTATGGTCAGTGTGCAGACATGGATGCGATCCTTGATATTGCCCGTATCCATGGGTTGGCGGTTGTCGAAGATGCTGCGCAGGCAATAGGCGCGGTTTACAAAGGGAAAAATGCCGGTTCCTTTGGAGATGTTGGGTGTTTTTCATTTTATCCCACCAAAAATCTTGGTGGTTATGGTGATGGTGGGCTCATAGCAACAAACAATGATAAGCTGGCGGACTTTATTAAACTCTTAAGAGTGCATGGGTCGAAATCTAAGTATTATCATTCGTACATTGGCATCAATGGGAGGTTGGATGCGATTCAGGCTGCTGTCCTGTCGGTAAAACTCAACTATTTGAACGGCTGGTCTGAGAAGCGCAGAGCAATTGCGGCATATTATCAGCACCATTTAAAGGATTTGCCCATTCGACTGCCCCGAATAGAAGCTCATAATACCCACATATTTCATCAGTACGTCATAGCAACGCCAGCAAGAGACGCTTTGGCAAAACACCTCGACCGACACGGCATAGAAACTGCTACTTATTATCCTCTTCCGCTTCACTTGCAAGAGTGTTTTGAATACTTAGGATATAAAAAAAGGCGCCTTGCCTGAGGCTGAAAGGGCTTCAAATGAAACATTGGCTTTGCCTATCTTTCCTGAGATTACAGAGAAAGAGCAAGATCATATAATTGGTCAGATAAAAAAAATTCATTTCACAACAATAAGGCTTAACTTTTTCTCATGCGAATACTGCCATTTTCTTTCGTGCTTGCTGTCTTGTTTTTAATACCCGGATATTGCTGCGCGGAAAGTATCATTACTAAGGTTAAAGGTATAGAACAACGACCATTTTCCTTGACCGGTAACCGTATTGTTACCTGGGAAAAAGATGGGGTTCGAGTGTTTGTTGTTAATAAAGACGCCAGAATATTGCAGGGGCCTTTTCAGATTACTGCAAATACGGTGGTTTGTTGGTTTCATGAAGAAGAGGCAGCTCAGCAGAAAGAAGCTACCGTGGAAGTGTATTGTGAGGGGAAGGTGACCATTCTGGAAGAAGAAGAAAATTACGAGAATTATGAACAAGTTTATTTAAGATTTGAGACGATGGCAGGCATAGTAGTTAGTCCAGAAATACAGCCGATAGAAACTTTTGAAGTTGCCCAGGAAACAGACATCGTTCGCCGGGGGGAAGAAATTCGTTCAATGGGAAAAGAAGAATATTTGTCCACAGAAATTCCCCGAAAGGTCGCAACTTCGGAAATTTCTCAAAAAGAGGAAATGGTTGATATTGTCGCCGACACTATCGACTCGTGGGAAGAAAGAGACAAACGAATCGTTGTTGCTCTTGGAAACGTGAAAATTAAAAAAAGAGAACATGACGGTAGATGCGGATAGTGTCCTCTTGTGGTTTGATAAAGCGGAATCAGGTCTTGCGAAAGATTCAAAGCTGCCGTTGAGTGAAATTTATGCGGAAGGGAATGTGACGGTACGACGCAAAGATGATTTACAAATTGCTGATAAGATCTTTGAAAATGTAAAGGAAGAAAAGGGGATTCTTATTAACAGCAAGATAAAGACAACTATTCAGAAAAGAGAGGATAAAACGAGTGCTGTCTCGGCAATAAAAGCACCTTCACAAAAAAGAAAAACGTTTACCTTCGAAGGATTGCCAACTTACATTCAAGGGGAAGAAATAAGGCTGATAGGAAAAGGGAAATACGAAATTACCAATGGTAAGATAAGTACCTGTGGATTTGGACATCCCCACTACCATTTTCAGGGGAAAAAGATTCGGTTAACTCAGAGAGGGGTGCATAATATTGTTTCGTCTACCAATAATGCATTTTACCTGGAGAAATATCCGATTGCTTATTTACCCTATTTAGTCCTTGATGTAAAAAAGGATGAGCGACTTTTAAGAGACTGGCAATTTGGGAGTTCGTCCCGTTTTGGTTCGTTTTTCAAGTCAGACTGGAATTTGTTTGCTGTTACGGGAGGAAATCAGAAAGACTGGAGTGACCTTATCTTGAATCTCGATTATCTGCAAAAGAGGGGATTTGGCACCGGGCTTGATTTTGAGTATAGCCGGCAGGATCTCTTTGGCTACCTCGATACCTATTACATCAAGGACCATGGGGACTCCGATATTAATAACGTTCCGATCGAAAACGAAGACCGCGGCACCATTCTCTGGCGGCATCGGCAGGAATTGCCGTACGATTTGCGTTTGGAAATGGAGTATTCCTATTTGAGTGACCCGCAGTTTCTCAGGGAATATTTTCGACAAGAATTTAAACAAGAGAAAGACCGCGAAACGGCGCTTTATCTTCGAAGAATTCACGATACTTCTGCGGAAACCTTTGTTATTAACGAACAGTTTAACGGATTTGACACAACCGTCGATTCATTACGGGAAAGACGGTATGCAGAACGCCTGCCGGAGCTTTCATACCAAATTATTGGAGAACCTATCGGGGATAACCTGTTGGTATTCTCCTCAGAATCAACAGCGACTTATTTTAACGGCTCTTTTGAGCGGGTTGATCCGGAAGTTGAATCTGAATCAGTCGCACGGGTAGATACGGCAAACCGGGTAAGCATGCCGTTTAAACCAGGGTTTTTTAATATAAACCCCTTCATGGAGGGACGGGTTACCGGTTATACAGAAAGTATTGAAACCTCTGATGCAGTTGATGAGGCAAATGGCCCTGCCACCGGACGTTTTATCGGCTCCTTTGGTTTTGATTGGAGTTCAACCCATTGGAGAAATTATAGCTTTTATAATGACTTCTTCAAAATTAATCGTTTAAGGCATATCTTCGTTCCTGAACTCCGGTATAGTTACAGTCCTATAATGACTAAAGACCCAGATGAATTCTATCAATATGATGAAGTTGATGCACTAGACTCATCCAATGTTGCCGTTATTGGGGTAAAAAATAAATTGCAGACAAAACGCGGAGAACCGGGTCTTGAAAAGACGGTGGATTTTGTTGATTTTAGCGTAGATTATTATTTCTTTCCGTCAAAAGCAGGACTGTATAACGACGGAATAAACGGTATTATCATAAGAGAAGATAACTTTATCAATATAGATTTCCGTTCTCAACTCACAGATATTGTTGCATTTGTTTCCGAACGGAACGAGTTTAACACGGAAGAGTTCAGGTTTGACGTTCTTTCCTCAGGCATTGAGGTTTACAATCTCCCCGATTGGCAATATTTTTTTGGCTATCGCTTTATCAGGGATATCAGTTCTACCATTATGCTCGCTGGTGAATACACCATCAGTGAAAAATGGAAGGTGACGGGTGAGGAAAAGTACGACTTCAAGTCTTTAAAATTAGAGGAGGATGCGAATAATAATCTCAACAGAGAAAATAAAACCCAAAATCTTAGGACAAATATCATATTGTCTCGTTATTTTCATGACTGGATAGGTAGTCTTACCCTGGAACTGGATCCGGTAAGGGATGATAGCTCCTATAGGTTTGACCTTACGCCGAAAGTGATGGAGAAAAAACCGAGACGCTTTTGGTTTTAACTGTAAGGGTATTACTTTGTTAAAACTTCTTTTTTTTGTAAGTTTTTGACAACCCTATTTACCCCTTATCAGGAGACACCGTTTGTTTATGAGAGAAAGATTGCTTCGCTTTGCTCGCAATGACAACGTACAATATATCATCAAAGGCATAACCAGTGTCATTGCGAGGGTCTTTTTCGAAGCAATCTCCCGCTTTCACAACGGAGAATTGGTTGCAGCTTCGCTGCGTAGGGTATTATGATGCGAAAAGTTGTATATCCTGGGACGTTTGACCCTGTTACCAATGGGCATCTTGATGTGATGAAGAGAGGAAGCATGGTATTTGATGCCTTAGTTGTATTGGTAGGATGCAATCCATGCAAGGAAGCACTCTTTTCTGTTGCTGAACGCATGGAGATGATTCGGGAAGAGATCGCAGATTTAAAAAAACGTTGAAGTCGACAGTTTTAGCGGAATGTTGGTAGATTATCTCAAAGAACAAAAGACAAATATCATATTGCGCGGTTTACGTACGGCGTCTGATTTTGAATATGAATTTCAGAGAGCATTGACAAATCGGGTTCTTGACAAAGAAGTTGAGACCGTCTTTGTAATGACCAGCGCACAATACTCGTTTTTAAATTCCACGCTTATTAAGGAGGCCGTTAATCTGGGTGGAAGCGTGAGCCAATTTGTTCCGCCCGGTGTTGAAAGGCGTTTAATGCAGAAATTCAAGCATATGTACAGAAAGAAATTTGAATGAAAATCAATGTCTTAGTTATCGGTGATATTGTGGGGAAGCCGGGCCGTGTAATATTAAAGGAAAAACTAAAACCATTCATCGAGAAGGAAGAGATACACTTTTGTATTGCAAATGGAGAAAATGCTGCAGCAGGTGCGGGTATTACCGCGGAAATAGCCACAGAATTACTTTCGTATGGAATCGATGTTATCACTACCGGTGATCATGTATGGGACAAAAAGGAAATATTGCCCATGATGGAAACCTGTACCAGCATACTGAGACCTGCTAATTATTCCCCGCTGGCAATGGGAAAGGGTTATGTGATAAAGAATTCTAAATTGGGGAATCCGATTGGGGTTATTAATTTATTGGGTCGGGTATTTATGAAACCCATAGATTGTCCTTTTCGGGTTTCTGATGAGATTGTTAAAAACATTTCAAGAGAAACAAAGATAATCTTTGTGGACATGCACGCTGAAGCGACCTCAGAAAAGATTGCTATGGGATGGTATTTGGATGGTAAAGTAAGTGCCGTTCTGGGCACGCATACTCACGTGCCTACTGCGGATGAAAAAATCCTGCCCAAAGGAACGGCTTTTATCAGTGATTTAGGAATGACGGGGCCGCATGAGTCTGTTTTGGGAAGAAAGATAGAATGTGTGTTAAAGGCAATTGTGACACAGATGCCCACCCGATTTGATGTGGCAGAAAAGGATATGCGGATAAATGGTGTGAAGATCATGGTAAATAGTCAAACGGGAAATGCAGAGAGCATTAGAAGGATTGAAATTAAAGAGGGTGATTAGATGAATCTTGTCAGCCCATTACCCGGATTCCCGGATACGGCAAAAAGCCGAAATACGATACTTACGATTTCAGAACTTACCCGTAGGATAAGGGGTTCAGTTGAGCAGGAGTTTTTTAATATATGGGTCGTGGGAGAATTGTCTAATGTGAAGAGGCCATCATCTGGTCATGTGTATCTGACCCTGAAAGACGCACATGCTCAGCTTCAGGCCGTTATATTTAAATCGGTAGCAAGTGGGCTGAAATTCGATGTGCGGGATGGTATGGAAGTTTTTGCTTTTGGTTCGCTCACCGTCTATGAAGCTCGCGGGCAATATCAACTGATTGTTGAACGCATGGAGCCAAAAGGTATCGGTGCGCTGCAATTGGCTTTTTTGCAATTAAAAGAACGCCTTGAAAAAGAAGGATTGTTCGATCCGGCACACAAGAAACCTCTTCCTGTCCTTCCCAGAAAGATTGCAGTTGTGACCTCTCTAACAGGCGCCGCAATCAGAGACATCCTAAACGTAATCAACAGAAGATTTGCCAGGGTAGAGATCCTCATTTGCCCGGTGAAAGTACAGGGTGAAGGTGCTGCCCTGGAGATTGCGCGGGCGATCAGTGACTTGAATACTCTTTCCGATATTGATGTAATGATTGTGGGAAGGGGGGGAGGCAGCTTAGAGGATTTGTGGGCATTTAACGAAGAAGCAGTCGCACGCAGTATTTTTGCCTCCAAAATTCCTGTTATTTCTGCAGTGGGTCATGAAATTGATGTAACTATTTCAGACCTGGTTGCAGATAAGAGAGCACTTACGCCTACCGAAGCTGGTGAACTTGTTGTCCCTCAGTATGATCATATAAGGGATGCATGTGAGAAAATTAAGACTAGACTTGCACAAGCATTGTATAATAAAATACTGCTTATGAGAAGCAGGTTGTTAGGTGCCGAGAATAGTTTTGCATTTAAAAAAACCATTTGATAGAGTACTTCGGTTACAACAGGATTTGGATGAGATGGCACAACGACTTGTTACAGCAGAGAAACATGCTGTTGAATTAGAACGCGAACGGCTCATTGGCATGGTAAACCGACTGGAGAGTGTTAGTCCCTTAAAAGTACTCAGCAGAGGATATTCTATTGCTACCACGGTGGAAGATAATAAACTTATCAAGTCTAGCATAGGATTGACTGTGGGAAAGATGTTAAGGACACGATTTTCTCATGGTGGTGTTGTATCGACGGTAGTTGAGGTACTAAAGTAAACGAGTATCAGGAAACCATACGATATTTGCGAAATATAAAACCAATACATGCCCCTATCTCTTTTGAAGGCATCAATGATATGGCAAAGATAAAATTTGAGGAGGCAGTAAAAGGATTAGAGGATATTGTAGAACTCCTCGAAAAGGGGGATTTGCCTCTCGATGAAACTCTGTCAAAATATGAGCAGGGTATTAAACTCTATAAGCAGTGTATAGCCTTGTTAGAAGATGCGGAAAAAAAGATTCAAATTCTCGTGAAAGATGAGAATGGCGTTTTCCGTACCAGGGAGTATGAGATTGAAACTGCCAAAAGTAATAATGCAAAATAGCTCTCGCTTTATATGGATAACTTTTTTCGATGTATCACAACGTGTAAAACATGAATAAACTATTGGATTCTATCGAATATCCGGAAGATTTAAAGAAGGTAAAACTGGAAGACTTACCAAAACTTGCTACGGAAATTCGCGAATTAATCGTTGATGTCGTTTCAAAAAATCCAGGACATCTTTCTTCAAATCTTGGTGTCGTCGAGTTAACGATTGCCCTCCATTACTGTTTTGATTTTAAAAGAGATAAACTTGTGTGGGATGTAGGACATCAGGCATATGTTCACAAAATTCTAACGGGTAGGAAATCGAAGTTTCCAACTTTAAGGCAATACAAGGGGCTCAGTGGTTTTCCTGATAAAAGTGAGAGTGAATACGACCCATTTACGTGTGGCCACAGCGGAGATGCCATATCGGCTGCGCTGGGCATGTCGTGTGCTGACGCGATTCTTGGAGAGAATCGATCCGTAGTGGCAGTTGTAGGAGATGGTGCGATCGGGGCGGGAATGTCGTTGGAGGCACTTAACCATGCGGGCGATCTGAAAAAAAAAATTGCTGGTGATTTTAAACGACAATGAGATGTCTATTTCAAATACCGTTGGCGCTTTCTCAAAATATCTGAATAAAATCCGGACAGCCCCAATCTATGCGGACATGAGAAAAGAGGTCCATAATTTATTAAAAGTAGTTCCGGTCCTTGGTAAGTCAGTTGAGAAGACCATGGAGCACGTTGTTGAGTTAATACAGGGCGGTACGGTTCCGGGTCAAATATTTAAAGATCTGGGTTTAAATTATTTTGGGCCAATTGACGGGCATGATTTTCGGATACTTACTGAAACTTTAAATGATATCAAGCACCTGAATGGGCCTGTGCTGCTCCATGTAATAACGGAAAAAGGCAGGGGTTTTGAACCGGCATACCAAAATCCGGCACAATATCACAGTGCCGGCAACTTTGAGCTGTGTAACGGAAAAATTAAAACGTCATCCCCTGATTCCCAAAAGATTGCTTATACCAAGGTTTTTGGTAATACCCTTGTAGAACTGGCAAAAATAGACCCGAAGGTGGTCGGTATTACTGCTGCCATGCCTGATGGAACTGGCATAGTTTCTTTTGGTAAAAAATTTCCGGATAGATTCTATGATGTTGGAATTTGTGAACAGCACGCTGTTGGTTTGGCTAATGGACTATCAGCAGGGGGGCTCAAGCCCGTGGTAGCTATCTATTCGACATTCTTACAAAGGGCTTATGATCAGGTGTTTCACGATATTTGTTTGCAAAAGCATGGTGTTGTATTCGCTCTTGATCGGGCGGGGATTGTAGGAAATGATGGCCCGACGCATAACGGTATCTTTGATATTGCCTATCTTCGTAATCTGCCCGAGATTGTCTTGATGGCGCCCAAAGACGGGAACGAGTTAAAATCGATGATGAAGATTGCCTTAGAATTCGGAAAACCCGCGGTGATCCGGTATCCGAAAGAAGACATCCCAGAAGAAAAAATCAGCTCACAGTATATCAAATTTGAAATCGGAAAGGCGGAGATTTTAAGGGAAGGAACTGATGGTGTACTTCTGGCCTATGGCGCTATGGTGTACCGATGCATGCAAGCAGCAGAAAGACTGAGTGAAAAAGGAGTTGAGGTTACGGTGGTAAATGCAAGGTTTGCGAAACCTCTTGACAAAGAACTTATTTTAAGGTTGGTCAGGAATAACAAATTGATTCTTACGGTAGAAGACCATGCGCTAATGGGTGGTTTTGGATCTGCGGTACTTGAATTCGTTTCGGATGAAGGGGAAAATGTTAATAAAATTGTACGCGCAGGCATCCCCGATCGTTTTATGGAGCATGGGCCGCGAAATCTGATATTAAAAAATATTGGCTTAGATGAAAATGGGATTGCTGAGAAATTTATCGCAATGCTTGATTTGATGGATATGCGTGGTTCTTTTACCAAATCAGGGAAGCAACGTTTGACCGTTTAAACAAATGAAAAAAATTCTGGTTCTTGGCGACTTAAGTAGAAAAAAGATTCATGATACGATCTTTGGCTTAAAACCATGGCTGGACAAACATGTAACTGCTGAAATTCTTGATGTGTCGAAAGGGAAGAAAATTGAAAAAAAGGGAGCGGAAATTGCGGTCGTGTTTGGAGGCGACGGAGCAATTCTTTCGACATGCCGGGGACTTGGAAAAAATCAAATACCGATTATAGGTGTACATATGGGAAGATTTGGTTTCCTGGCAGAGCTTATGGAAAAGAATGTGTGTGCCTCTTTAGAAAAAATATTTACAGGAAAATATCAGGTGCGCAAAAGGATGCTCCTGCTGTCCCGTATCGAACGTGCAGGAAATATGATAAACGAAGCCATGGGTATTAATGATGCAGTGATCTCCCGCTCTTCTTTATCACGATTGATATCCATGAAATTAAATATTAACGGGGAAGACGTTGCAACATACCGGGCAGATGGGCTGATCATCTCTACCCCCTTAGGTTCAACGGCACATTCGCTGTCTGCCGGTGGACCGCTTTTAACGCCCGATTTACATGCATTTATTATTGTGCCAATATGCCCCCATACGCTTACAAACCGGCCGTTAGTGGTTTCTGCGGATGTAAAGATCGAAATGGAAATCCTGTCGCAATTAGTCGGCACCGGTTTTACGGTTGATGGTCAGGTCTTCACGGAATTAGAAATGGGCGATAAGATAAATGTTGAAAGATCAGACATTGAGGTTCAGATGATAGACACTGGCGAGAGGACATTTTATGGTGTGTTGCGGGAGAAGTTAAATTGGGGGGGACAACCGAATTATGGCCGTAATTAAAATAAAAGAAAATTATTGTAAGGGCTGCCTTCTCTGTGTGCCGGTATGTCATAACAAATCGTTTGTAATATCCGATACTATCAATGAACAGGGCTTGCATCCGGTGAAATTCAGAGAGGATGCAGAATGTGATGGATGTAAAAAATGTGCAATAATGTGTCCCGATCTGGCAATAGAGATTTATAATTAAAAAATACACGCGTTATTTTTTAAAAATTTACAAGGGGCATATACAATGAAACAGTTAATGACGGGAAATGAGGCCGCTGCGGAAGCAGCTATCGTAGCAGGTTGTAAGTACTATTACGGGTATCCCATTACTCCGCAGAATGAACTGATCAATTATATGTCAATGAGGATGCCCCAGGTTGGCGGTGCCTTTATTCAAGCAGAGAGTGAGATTGCAGCTATCAATATGGTTTATGGGAGCGCGGCAGCGGGTGGCCGTACCATGACATCCTCTTCAAGCCCTGGCATTAGTCTGAAACAGGAGGGAATTTCCTATCTCGCCGGTAGTGAATTGCCGTGCGTCATAGTTAATATACAACGAGGTGGGCCTGGTTTGGGTGATATTTCAGCATCACAGGCAGACTATTTCCAGGCAGTCAAAGGTGGCGGACATGGTGATTATCATATCATAGTGCTTGCGCCCAGTTCTGTCCAGGAGATGGCAGATCTTGTATACGATGCCTTTGACCTTGCCGATAAGTACCGAAATCCGGTCATGATCTTGGGAGACGCTCAAATCGGCCAATTAATGGAACCGGTAGAATTTCATAAGAGACCAAAGAAAAATCTTCCTCCCAAAACCTGGGCGCTGACAGGAGCAGAAGGGAGAAAGAGGAATATTGTAAAATCTTTCTATCCCGTGAAAGGGCAACTGGAAGAGTTTAATGCCCATCTGCAGAGAAAATATAAGACGATAAAAGATAACGAAGTCCGTTATGAAACGATTAATACGCATAAAGCCGATGTGGTATTAGTCGCTTACGGGACATCTGCGCGGGTATGTACAGAAGTCGTTAAAAAAAAGTAGCCGGCTTGAATTCAAGATTGGCTTGATACGCCCCATCACCCTGTGGCCTTTTCCGAAAGAGGTCATTCGAAGGATATCAGAAAAGGTCCAGTGTATTTTAACCGTTGAGATGAGTGCAGGGCAGATGGTAGAAGATGTAAGACTTGCAGTTGAAGGCAGATGTCCGGTGCATTTTTACGGGAGAACTGGTGGGGGAGTTCCAACATCTTCACAAGTAATCAAAAAGATTGTGGAAATTGTCCCAGACAACCTGGCCGATACCTTATTACAATTAGCTGAGGTAAGATAATATGAAGGCTTTATTTGAAAAACCAAAGACATTTATCAATACCGCAACACATTTTTGCCCTGGGTGTGGACATGGCATTGTGCTGCGACTCATTGCAGAAATCATTGATGCGTGGGGAATCAGGGGAAAAACCGTTGGACTTGCCCCGGTAGGATGTTCCGTGCTTGCCTATAATTATCTTGATATTGATATGTGTGAAGCTGCTCATGGCCGCCCACCGGCGGTAGCCACAGGTATTAAGAGGGTTCATCCCGATCACGTCGTTTTTGCTTATCAGGGTGACGGTGATTTGGCGGCAATCGGAACCGCAGAAATTATTCATGCTGCCAACAGAGGCGAGAATATTACCTTCATCTTTGTCAATAATGCCGTTTATGGTATGACGAACGGTCAGATGGCACCTACAACCCTTACAGGGCAGCAGACAGCAACGACGCCATCAGGCAGAGATTTGGTAAACCACGGACACCCCATTCGTGTATGTGAACTTCTTGCCGTTCTGGGTGGAAGTAGCTACCTTGAGCGGGTGAGCCTTTCCTCTCCGGAAAACGTTCGAAAGACGAAAAAAGCCCTCGAAAAAGGCTTTAAGACACAGATGGAGAGGAGGGGATTTTCCTTGATAGAAATCCTGTCTCCTTGTCCCATTTACTGGAGGATGGACGCCAACGAAGCGATGCGGCATATTGATGAGGAGATGTCCAAAACCTTCCCCCTCGGAGTGATTAAAGATTGGGAACAATGAGCAATTATTTCTCCACACATATGACGGAAAAAATAGTCCTGGCCGGTTTTGGAGGACAGGGAATGATGTTGCTGGGAAAATTGCTTGCACAGGCCGCCATGGCTGATGGGAAAAAGGTAACCTATTTTCCTTCCTATGGCACTGAAGTAAGAGGTGGAACGGCGGTCTATCACCTGATTATTTCAAACGACGAGATTTTTTCCCCAATCATTGAAGAGGCAGACACCCTTATTATTATGAATCAACCTTCTTATCAAAAATTTAAGGAGATGTTAAAGCCAAACGGATTGCTTCTTTTAAATACATCCATGATTAAATCAGACAATTTTCATGATGCAGTAGTCTATAAAGTATCAGCAACAGAGATCTCAAGCAAGTTGGGAAACGTCCTGGTCTCAAACATAGTCATGCTGGGTGCTTATCTGGCGATTAAAAAGTTATTTTCTCCTACCCTTATTTTGGAAGAGTTACAAGAAATACTGAGAGGGAAAAAGGCGAATTTACTTACCATCAATAAACAAGCCCTTGAAAATGGTATGCGCGAGATAGAATCCACACAACATCAATCCGTACCGTAAAAAGTTTATGAAACCAGTATTTTATTTCATAGGTCATTTTTTTTTTGATAGAAGAAGGAGGCAGTTAATGTGTACGACATGTGCAAAACATAACCCCGGCGGAAAAAAGAAGGAAGGATCTGCAACGAAAAAAGACGGGGGAAAGGGAAAAAAGAAATAGATTGCAGTAAAAATAAAAACCCCTCCAAGACGTTGTCTTTCAGAGGGGTTTTTATTTTTAAGTAGACAATAAGCCGAGTTCTGTCGTGGACGGTCATTTATCTAGTCTCGTTGTTGCCAGCGAGATCAAACGGTTTACCCAGAGGTATTGCCGAAGCGGACCACTTCATCCCTCTCTATTTAACCTTTCTCCCAGTGGGGTTTGCCATGCCTCCGATGTCACCACCGGAGCGGTGGGCTCTTACATTAAGTCGATTCAGACCCTGTTCTTTTTAACAGGAGAACGACCCCGCCATTTCACCCTTATTCCACCCAAAAGATGGAACGGTATCTTTTCTGTTGCACTTTCCTTCCCGTCGCCGGGACTCCGCGTTACGGAGCACTGTGTCCTGTAGAGCTCGGACTTTCCTCCCGCTCTTTCTTTCTCCAGGAATCGAAAGAGCCGACGACCGCCTTGTCTACTTTTCTTCTTCCTCTAACACCTCATTGCTGTTATTCAGATATAAAATACGACCACAACTATTGCAGAAGGTAATGTCTTTGCCTGATAAAAGCTGATTCAGCGTTTGGGCTGTTACAGACATAAAGCATCCCTGACATACCTTGTTAATAACGGGAACTACCGCTACTGCATCCTTATGGCTTACTAAACGATTGTAGTGTTGTAGGGCGTCTGAGTCAAGCAATGTCTCATATTTATTACGCATTTTTCTCAGTTCCTGGATCCCGGCATCAATGGTTGTCAGGTCAGATTCCACATGCTTCTGAAGTTCCTTTAATTGAGCGTTTTCATGCTCAATCGTTTTTTCAAAGGATCGGAATCTCTGATTCATTTCTTCATATTTTGTCATCATACCGAGAATTTCGTCCTCCAGGACAGATTTATTTGCTTCCTTTCCTCCAATTTCTGCTTTTATTGCGCTATATTCTTTATTCGTTTTGACTTGATTCATCTGTAAGCGTAATTTAGCAATCTCTGTTTCCATGCTTTTTAAGTCGAGTTCCTTAATTCCAATATCCTTTTGATAGTTCTTTGTCTCTTCGTTTAGTTTTGTCAGCTCTGTTTTCTTTTGCTGGATAAGCGTGAGTTTTTTTTTGAATATCATACTCGCGATAGAGTTTGTCGCCTTCCAACCTCCGCAGCTTTGTATCGATTGACTGCAACCTCCGTAGCACCTCTATCCTTCCATCCATAGATTTCCTCTCAAACAATAAATTTGTGCACCAAAAACAGAATAAACAGGAGCGCTACCAAGGAGACGACAGGCATATATCTCGCTTATTAATCTGCACTGATCCCGTCTAAAAATCCTTCAAGCTTCCGGCTTCTGATCGGATGTTGCAATTTCCGAACGGCTTTTGCCTCAATTTGCCGTACCCTTTCCCGTGTAACCTTAAATATTTTGCCAACCTCTTCAAGGGTGTAGGTATAGCCGTCACCAATACCGTACCGGAGTTTAATGATTTCCCTTTCGCGGTACGTTAACGTTTCTAATACACTTTCAATCTTATCTTTTAACATCTCCTGGGTCGCTGCAGATACAGGGGATTCGGCCTTCTCGTCCTCGATAAAATCACCAAAGGAGCTATCCTCGCTTTCGCCAACAGGCCGATCCAGTGAGATTTGGTGTCTGGATATTTTAAGGACACGCCGTGCCTCCCCTACCGTGATCTTTACTTCTCTTGCAATCTCTTCAATCGTTGGTTCACGACCCTTTTCCTGCAGCAGTTTTTTAGAAACATTCCTTATCTTACTCATCGTCTCGATCATATGCACAGGAATTCGTATCGTTCTCGCCTGATCTGCAATTGAACGGGTAATTGCCTGGCGAATCCACCACGTAGCGTAAGTACTGAATTTGTACCCGCGCCGGTATTCATACTTATCAACAGCCCGCATGAGGCCGGTATTTCCTTCCTGAATCAAGTCCAGAAAACTCAGTCCACGATTCCGGTATTTTTTTGCGATACTTACAACTAGCCGGAGATTTGCGCCAGAGAGTTTTCTCTTTGCGGATTCGTGTTCTCTGTATATACTTTCAACAGAGTCTACACGCCGCTTCAAACTCTTGGAAGATTCCAGAGTCAACTCTTCCAGTTTTATGAATTGCGATTCCAGTTCTTTGTAATGTCCATTGAATCGGGGGCGCTGTTTGGATTCAAACATCTGATTTTCTAATAACTCCATTTCAAAAATGGTCTCCTGGAGTTTTTTCATCATCGGTTGAATTCGTTTTGTGCGAATGTTAATTTCTTCAAGCAAATCTATTCCCTTTCGCCTTCTGTTTCTGATTGTCCTGAGGAGTTTTATTCTATCCTTTTTGGAAATCTGTTTCCGTTTTGCCCGGAGATAATCTTCTTTGTTTTTTTGGAGGAGGGATTTGAGCATTTTCGCACTTCGTGGAAATTGTTCTAAAATCTCATCCTTGCAATTGTCGACCATTGCATTCACCTTCAGGGTGCGATCGAACGACAGCTCTCCATTATTGACATCTTCTAATATCCTTAAACAGGTTGCCAGGGAAAGATCGGAATGCAGGACTTTCTTCAAAAATCTCTTTCTGGTAATTTCTATCTTTTTTGCAAGCATGATCTCTTCATCGCGGGTAAGTAAAGGAATTTCACCCATCTGCGTGAGGTACATACGAACCGGGTCATCTATCTTTTCGGTAATGGTCGGAACTTCGCCAAATTCTAAGTCGACTTCCTGATAGGGTTCTACCTCCTCTGTCTCAACAACATCGCGGTTTTCAATCTCTGTTTCATCGATCAAATCGATACCTAATTCATCCAGCATCATTAAGATATCATCAATCTTCTCTGGAGAAATATCAGCATCGTCAGGCAAGATATCATTCAGTTCTTCGTAAGTTAAGTAGCCCTTTTCTTTGCCTTTTTGCAGGAGCTGCTTAATTTTTTGGTTTAAACTTTCCATACAAAAGATAAACCTCCTCAACAATTAATTTATATGAATAAAGATGATCGATAATAGTCTTTTTGGTGAATGGTAACTTGTTTCACACCCAATGACATAAAAATTCCGTAAGCCCTCACATTTTATTTTTTATCATGTGGATGTTTTTGCTTTTTCTGTGAAATTCTTCCAACGATACGAGAAGAGCCTCCTCGTTGTTGCTGGCCATGATAGTCTTCAGCATCTTTTCCTTTGCCTGGCGACGCTCTCTTTTGCTATTCCGTCGTTTAAAAAAATGAATGCATGCCTCTAACCTCTTATCCTGATTAGTAATATGCTGAAATTCCTGTGTTGTTATAATATCTAACAGTACCTTATTGAGTTGTACGTCATCCAATATATGCAACACGTCTTCCTCTTTTACCGCCGTGTTTTTGCGATATAACTCAACTATTTTTCCGGCAATCTCAAAAAGGCCCTTGTTATTAAATTCCTCCAGACCTATCTCTTCCAAAACTCTGGGTATAAGTTCATTGCAGGATAACATCAGATACAAAAGTTCACGCTCAGCAGTGAATGATGCATCTAACCGTTGTGGAACTATTTGTTTCTCATCTGCAAAAGGAGCGTGTTTGTTGAATTTCTTCAAATGGACACGCAGTGTCGCTTCGTCAATAGACATATGTTCAGCAATCCACTTAATCAGTAAGTTGCGTTTGATAACATCAGGCATTTTTATTGCCGTCGAAAGAACGTCGTTTATGGCATTTGCCTTTCCCTGAATCGTTGATGTATCCCATTTTGATGCGGCAGTTTCAATCTTAAAACTAAAAAAATCTTTTGCAGCATGAACATACGCTAAAAATTTGTCTGCGCCTTCAGCCACGAGGAAGTCACACGGGTCATGATCCTTGGGTAGCTGTGCAATTTTCACATCAAATTCCTCTTCAATAAAGACATCCAGATTCCTGTCAGAAGATTTCCACCCTGCAAGGTCTGAGTCCAGAAGTAATATCACCTGATTGCAGTATTGCCGTAAAAGCCTCAAATGGTATCTAGAAATAGCTGTTCCCATTACAGCGACCGACCAATCTATTCCGTTCTGATGCGCCATGATGACATCGGTGTAACCCTCCATGAGTATGACTTTATGGTGTTTCAAAATGGAATTCTTTGCCTGATCGATCCCGTAAAGGATATTGCTTTTGTTGAAAAGAACGGTTTCGGGTGAATTGAGATATTTGGGAAGCGAATCATCCAGTGCCCTTCCGCCAAAACCGAGAACCTTCTTCCTGGAGTCAGAGATGGGGAACATTAATCGGTTCCGAAAACGATCGTAATAACCATTCCCCTCTTTTTTGGAGATAACCAACCCCGTCTTTTCCAATAGGTTCTTTGAGATATTACGTCCATTACATAACCTTAATAACGAATCCCAGCTATTAGGGGCGTATCCGAGGCAAAAGTTTTTTATAGATTGATCGTTAATGTGTCTTTTCTTTAAATAATTTCTCGCTTCTTTTCCCTGTTCACTATCGAGTAATATTTTGTTGTAGAACCTTGCCGCAAAACTAGTTACATTGAACAAACCGCTCTTCTCTGTAACGGAAAGAGACGGTTTGTTTGTTTTATCCAAATGAGAAAGATCAATATGTGACTTGGAAGCAACTAACTTCACGGCCTCCACGAAATCCATGCTTTCCTGTTTCATGAGAAAATTAAATACCGTTCCACCTTCACCACAACCAAAACACTTAAACAGCTTCTTTTCTGGATTTACCGTAAACGAAGGGGTTTTTTCGGAATGAAATGGGCATAAACCAAGAAAATTTTTTCCGCTTTGCTTTAAGCTGACATACTCTGATATGATTTGAACAATATCTGAGGCAAGTTGTATCTCTGCAATCTTTTCTTGTGGGATAAAATTTGCCATTTAGTCGGAAGGAATAAATTATTTAAAAATAATATATAAACTTTCAAATTATATCATAAATAGTAATATTGTCAATAAACTGAGAGATAATTTAGCATGGCCATATTAAAGCGGGCTACCAAATCTCTTGTGGGATCAATTTATAGATAGAGTTAAGACACTTCCGCAGGTGATATTCCCTATCGAACTGTCCGCTGCGCCAAGCGATATAATAAGCATGCGAAAGCTTCAAAGGCGCTTGAATTTACCGAACAGGTTCTTTCTCTTTCCGTACAATTGCAGTGTATCTTTCAATGCTTTCTTTAACTGAAAGTTCCGGCAGCGAATGACCTTTTTCAATGTGCAGCACACGATCACACAGATCCTTAACCATCTGCATTGAGTGCGTAACTAGCATCACGGTATGGCCGCTTTTGATCTTGGTTTTCATCAATTCCGATGCTTTCTCCTTAAATGCCTGGTCGCCTACTGCAAGTGCCTCATCAATAAGGATAACATCAGTATCGATATGATATGCTATTGAAAAACCCAATCTTGCCCGCATTCCGCTCGAATAACTTTTTACTGGTTCGTCAATGAATTCAGCTATATCGGCAAGCGCAATAATATCCTTTTCCCGTCGTACTATATGCTTTTTATTCATTCCCAACAACAACCCATTCAGGATGATGTTTTGTCTTCCGGTAAGCCTCTGATCAAACCCAGCCCCAAGTGATTGCATAGTAACGGTAACCTTTGCCCGGTTTATTGTTCCGGTATCGGGTTGAATAATACCAGCAAGGATTTTGAGAAATGTGCTTTTGCCCGCGCCATTACGCCCTATCACGCCAATTATTTGTCCACGGCCAACGCCGTACGTAATATCGTGCAACGCCCAGAATCTGCTGGTTTTCCATGGTACAGATGCTGCCCGTTGGTAACAGACGCCCACATTCCTTAAGTTAAATACCAGACTATCCATTATTAAGCCTCAGCATATTTTAGGGAAATAGCGGTTAAACTTGTGAATAAGGAATCCACCCATTGCCAGAAATGCCGCACATTCCCACATTGCTGGCACAAGCGGTTTCAAATCCGGCCATTGACCATGGAGTAATATAACGCGATATTGTTCGATAATTGCCGCCATTGGATTATACCGGACAAGAGTCTGCATCTTTGGAGGCAAGATTGAAATATCATAGAAAACACCGGAAAGAAAAATCAGCAGGTTCAAGACCGTGTTCAATATCAGGCTGAAATCAGGGAAAAAAGGTGTTATGGAGGCACAAATCATGGCCGCACCGGAAGTAAGCAATAATTCCAGTAGGATTAATGCTGGCAAAGCCGAATATGCCCATGTAGGCGGCATCCCGCATATCCAGGCAAACATCATCACAATTGGCAAGGTAACTAGAAATTTCACCAGGTTTACCATCACTACTGACAGCGGGAAAATACTCTTATGCAGATACACAAGTTGCATCAGACCGTGTCCTTCAAGTATGCTGGTTGCGCTTCTTGCCAGAGTAACGGAGAAAAAACGATAAACGACAATACCGCTGAAAAGAAACAACAAAAAATTATCTGTTGTCCTGTGGACTAGATATTCAAAAGCTACATAATAAACGGCCAGCGCCAATAATGGTTCTAGTATCCACCATAAATATCCTGCGTAACTGCGCGTCCCTTCGCTTTTAAGTTCAGCCGATGTTCGATACTTTAGAAGGTCAAAAAAATTTTAGGATCATTTTGTCAAAAAAGTTAAGAAATGTTTCCTTCTCTGTATTTTGTGAGCATGACATACTGCTTCTGGCAAGCAGAGCGCCATCGTATTGAGCTAACGGTAGTTATTATGGTTCTATACTCCATTCCTCTTGGCGACAACTTTTCATCCTTGTTAAAAAAACAATTCTATCATAGTTATCTTTCTTGACCGATGCATCTCTCGAAACTCAAAAACCTCAGTATAAACATACCGGAATAAGAAGTCCAGAGGATTGTTAATAATGTAAAGCTATCTCTAAAAACCATGATCTGGTTTATGAACTTTTCGATGACGTATCTTTTCAACACATCAGGAGGATGGTCGGCCGAACATGATGAATTCTGCATTGCATCAGATTAAGTCTTGTAAAGCATGCATCATAGTGCGTCTCTACCGTTATAGACGGACTTGACATTCTTGTTGATTCCTTGTGAAAAGTCAGGCAATCTGTTGCATATTACCCCTTCTCCTCATAATATTCCCATAAGTTCACACCATCCGTTATCCACTTTCTCGTTTTTCTGGTGTTTTATAGTGTTGATAAAATAAAATACTTGCACTTCGTTAAATTTTTGCTAAATTGTGGGTTTCATGGAAACTGACGATGCAGGCGGCAGCAATATTTTTTACTTCTGCAACTGCCGCCTGATATGGCATTAGACGTGATTAGTGCCACGGAAGGCAAGTTGTTAGAACAGGATATTTCAAAATAAGGTACAAGAGGTGTAATCCGAACTAACGATTCTGGGTGGGTAGCGTATGCGAATACGCAAAAAGCAGGTATAGCATAGCGCAGCAAAGCCGCACCCAATTCTCCGTTGTGAAAGCGGGAGATTGCTTCGGAAAAGACCCTCGCAATGACACAGACTTTGCCTTTGATGACATATGGTGCATTGTCATTGCGAGCGAAGCGAAGCAATCTTTCTCTCATAAACAATCTGTACCTCCTGATAAGGGATAAATAGGGTTGTGAAAAAACTTACAAAAAAAAGAAGTTTTTACACGGTAATACTATATAGCGCAATTGGGATGATTCTGAATGGATACTAAGATGCACCTCGTACAGGCAGCCTGTATTTGGTTTTCAAAGCAAATCAAACAGGAGTTTCGGTTGTGAAAAGTATCAGATGGCCATTTGTAACCTTACGACGGATGGCACAGGAGTGTTCCCGGTTGAAACAAAAACACACACAGGATATTACCCAGTTGAAGCAAGAATATGACCAGGATCTTGCCCAGTTAAGACGAGAGTATGCCTGGATAGAACAAGAGCGTGCCAG
The DNA here is from genome assembly GCA_002009475.1 of Candidatus Brocadia carolinensis. Taxonomy (GTDB): domain Bacteria; phylum Planctomycetota; class Brocadiia; order Brocadiales; family Brocadiaceae; genus Brocadia; species Brocadia carolinensis. The sequence continues at coordinate 21,330 of AYTS01000075.1, forward strand.
ATTGATCCGGCTGCATTTGCAGTTGCTGCAGGATTGTTTATGCGGAATTATTTATGAGGATCCTCCGTTAAAGACGCTGGCCGTGGAAAAATTCGATGCCAAGCTGAGGGAATATGGCTGGGACTGGCCTTCTTTTGCACATACTATGATAGGAAGAAAAAGGCTGGCAAATCTGTGTGCATTGGTTGAGAGCGTGCTTGGCGAAGGTATTGAGGGTGATTTGATCGAAACGGGTGTGTGGAGGGGAGGCGCCTGCATTTTGATGAGAGGTGTTCTTGATGCTTATTGCGTCAAGGATCGAAACGTGTGGTTGGCGGATTCATTTGAAGGGTGTCCTCAGCCCAATTCAGAAAAATATCCTGCAGATGCAGACGACAAGTTTTACACATATCCGGAACTTAGTGTTTCTATCGAGGAGGTAAAACGGAATTTCGAGAAATACGGCTTGCTGGATGACCAGGTCAAATTTCTTAAGGGATGGTTTAAGGATACTTTACCGAATGCGCCGATAGAGAAATTGGCCGTGCTCCGCTTGGACGGCGACCTGTACGAATCGACCATGGATGTTTTGGTGGCCTTATATGATAAACTTTCCGAGGGGGGTTATGTAATCATTGATGATTACCATGTGGTTGAAGGTTGCAAGAAGGCCGTAAATGATTTTCTGATCCACCGCGGAGAAATACCTGAGAAAAAGGAAATAGATGGCGTTGGTGTGTATTGGCGCAAATTTTCACCAACTCAGGGAGCAGTTCCAGCGCTGTTCCTGCATATTCAGAAAACCGCTGGAACATCAATAGTTACTGCGGTTCGCCAACATTATGGACACAGCATGACGAGCTACGAAGATTGCTGGGGGCATCAGCCAGACGAATTTACTAATGTGAAATTTGTTTCGGGACATATCGGGTACGACTATGCGAAAACGTTGTTCCCAGGACGATTTTCGTTTACTTTTTTACGCAATCCGATTGAACGGATACTTTCGATGTATTTCTTTTGCAGAGGCAGAGATCCGCACAAATTCGTGATCTATGAACGCGCCAATAGGCTGGATTTGGAAGACTTCCTGGCTGCAGGTTTTTCTGATCCTTGGGTCAAGAAAAATATCTGGAACAATCAGGTATGGCAGTTGGCGCACGGTTATGCACACTTGGATAACAGGGCAATCGATGACTTTTCCGGGCAGCAATTGCTGGATCTTGCGATGGGGCATCTGGGAAAGTTTTCCTATATCGGTTTTACGGAAACAGTTGATACAGACTGTGCCAATATTTTTTTACATCTCAAACTGCCGCCTACGGTGGCATTGCCCGTGGTTAATGCCACAGCAGGCAAATTGCTGGTGCAGGATATTTCAAAGAAAGCACAAGAATTGTTGTCCGAACTAACGGTTCTGGATTGGCAGCTATACGAATATGCAAGAAACAGGTATAGCAAAAGAGTGCAACCGGGGTAATTCAAAATGTATAATAAGGCACAGAAAACAAGAGTTTCGGTTGGGAAAAGTATCAGATTGCCGTTTGTTACCTTGCAGAGAGTGGAACCGGAGTGTTTCGGGTGAATCAAGAAGATGTCAAAGAGATGTCAAAAAACACCGGAGATAAGCGCCATGTATACGAATACCCGGTAGATTTGAATGCGAATACCGCATCTGCCAGGGTGATTCGGATGGTAGGCAAGAACAAGAAGGTGCTGGAGATTGGAGCGGGGCCTGGCTCAATCACCAAACATCTTCGGCACGCGAATAATTGCAGAATCATAGCACTGGAGGTGGATGGCGAGGCAATAAAAAAATTGTCCCCTTTTTGTGAGCGTGTCTATCAGGCAAATCTGAACGACACTGTCTGGACAGACATCCTGGAGAATGAAGGTCGCTTTGATGCGGTGGTGGCCGCAGACGTGCTGGAACACCTTTATGATCCGCTTGCAGTCCTAAAACAAATGGTAGGCTTCGTGTGTGATGATGGTTGTCTCGTCATCTCACTTCCTCATGTCGGACATTCTGCGATACATGCATGCCTGATGGACGAAGATTTTGAATATCGCGACTGGGGGTTGCTGGATCGAACACATATCCGCTTTTTCGGGATAAAGAATATCCAGCTTTGTTTGATAATGCCGGACTGAAGATCGTACAAGCTGAATTTGTGACCCTGGCACCGGAGCAGACCGAATTCGTCGAACACTGGAATAGGGCACCTGCGGAATTGCGCCGGGCGCTTTCTGCGAATCCCTTCGGGTTGGTTTATCAGGTAGTGGTCAAGGCAGTGCCCACTACGGCTGATGTGGAGGCAGTCTCGCTGATGTCGATGGCGGGAGAAAGGGCATGGGGGAAAAAATCTTCTTTCATCGCAAAAGCTAAGGCTCTCGTACGTCCTTACATAAGTGACGGGATACGGATTCGATTGCTCGGTGTGATGCGTAGAATGGGAATCCATATCTGATTGAAGGTGGCCGGGTACGCAGACAATTATAAAGACGTTCGCGTGCTCCACATAGTTCTACAGGATCGTTACGAACAGCAAATTTACACCGTGTTTTTACCATATTTAGAGAATACCCATATTGACCTCTCATAGCTTTAAATCTTCAACAATACCTCAGAGTAGGTTGTTGCCCGGCATACATGGACTTCGCGGATTGGCTGCACTGGCGGTAGTATTGTATCATGTGGTAGAACTATCGGGTATCGCAACACCTGTCGGCTTTGCATTTATCCGTCGAGATTGTAAGTATGGAGCGCATCTGTTTTTTGTTCTGAGCGCATTTTCCTTAATGTATTCAACAGAACGGAACATGCATCGTCCTGGATGGGTAAGCGAATATTTTATCAAGCGCTTTTTCAGGATTGCGCCACTATTCTATTGCATGTTTTTGTTACTGACTTTGCGCCAATGGCTGGCTGGTGGGGCAGTTGTTGGCATCAGGACCATATTGCTAAACATCACCTTTGCTTTTGGGTTCGTACCGTGGTCAGATTTTGTGTGGGGAGGATGGACCATTGGCGTTGAAATGATTTTCTACGTCATTTTCCCTGTGTTGTTATTGACAATCAAAACTTCTCGACAAGCGCTAATCCTGACGATATTGCTATCACTGGTAAGCTGCGCTGCCAGATACCAGTTGACTGCTGAATACCTCCGAACAGACCCAAGACCTCGTTGGGATTGGAGCTACTTTTCGTTTATATCAAATGTATACTTTTTTGCGGCTGGAATATTTGCTTACCGTTTTGGTAAGGAATTAAAGGAAGGATTTGTTCTGAATATTGCAATACCGTGGGGGGCGTGCATTGTTCTTGCGGTATTGCTGTTTACCGAGTTAGATAGTGGCCTTAGGAAGGGCGGGAGGCCAGATTTGGTAATATGGGCAGTTGGGTTTACTGCCCTTTGTATATGGCAAGGTTTGCGTCCATGTGCCTGGATAGGCAGCAAAGTGCTTGAATACGTGGGGGAGCGCAGCTATAGCGTATATTTGTTGCATCCTACGATCGTCTTTTTTCTTAAGAAATGGATTGTGGGAGGTTATGCGTTTCTTCTACCATACGTAGGAAAATATGCCTACTTTATTTGTGTATTTCTGGTGTTAATGATTGTTTTAGTCGTGGCGGAATTAACCTATCGCTTCATTGAGGTTCCAGGTATCAAATTGGGGCGTCGCTATATCTCAAAACACACCGCCTGAATGTTTTGGCAATGATTTCAATTAGGGTATTTATAAAAGAATCTCCATGGATCTGAAAGATCGGAGCGTGACGATGGCAGGATCGCAACAAGTAAAGCTGATTGCCATGTATTTTCCACAGTTCCATGCAATCCCTGAGAATGATGAATGGTGGGGAAAGGGCTTTACTGACTGGGATAATGTGGTTCCTTCAAAACCACAATTTGATGGACACTACCAGCCACGGGTGCCGCTAAATAAAAATTATTATGACCAATCAAAGATCGAAACGATCCGATGGCAAGTCGATTTGGCAAAACGTTACGGTCTTTATGGATTCTGCCATTACCATTATTGGTTTGATGGTAAACAGATGCTTGAGACTCCAACAAACCTGTGGATGGCAAACAGGGATATCGAATTTCCGTTTTGCCTTTCATGGGCGAACGAAACCTGGTCGCGCAGATGGGATGGAATGGATCACCACATCCTGGTTCAGCAAACACATCCCCCCACTAGGGAAAGCTGGAAAAAACATTTCGATTATCTGATCACGGCGTGGACCGATCCGAGGGCCATCAAGGTCGATGGCAAGCCTGTTTTCATCATATACCGCCCGCATCGCATTGAACAGATAGACCAGATGCTGGATTATTGGCGCAAACTTGCGCTGCAGACCGGATTGCCGGGGCTGTATATCATGGCGCAGAAGCAATATGAGTTTCCCAACAGAGGGTGCATCCGGTCTTTTGACGGGGTCTTCCAGTTCCAGCCGTTCGAGGCGATCTATTCGTCAGGATTCGACAAGAGTTCCATCCGACATTCCAGGCTATTCAAAGTGGTAAAAAAAATGCCGAGGCGAGTACAGGATTTGTTGCGTGAGCTGCGTGAGAAGTTTATCAAGGAACTGACATTTCATGATTATGAGACTGTCTGGCAACAGATAGTCAGGATCAGGCACGAGGAAGGGCTCGACACTTATCCTGGCGCATTTGTCGACTGGGATAACGCCCCACGCTATAAGCGGCGTGCAACGGTGTTCAGGGGCGCCACTCCTGAAGCGTTTCATACATGGTTCGGCAAGTTGGTTGAAACGATGACGCAAAGACATTTACCGGAAAACTTCATTTTCCTGAATGCGTGGAATGAATGGAGCGAGGGCACCTATCTGGAGCCGGATGAACGCCATGGGTATAAATATCTGGAGGCAGTGCAAGATGCCTTGCAAAATGGATTAAACAAAAATAAGTAAATGAAGATAATACTTACTGAAAATGGGTTGAAGCTGAAAATGGCGCTCTTTATGCATATTCAGAAGTGTGCTGGAACATCCGTCGTGAATTTGGCGGCAAAATATTACGGAAATAATAAAGTGTGCAGTCATGGTGATTTTTTGGGTAAACCGCCGAGTGATTTTTATAAAGTTCCCTTTGTTTCAGGCCACTTTGGATATGATTTTGCTAAAACTCTCATGCCGGGGAGGTATTGCTTTGTATTTTTAAGGGAACCTGCTGATAGAATACTATCCTTTTATTATTTTTGCAGACAGCGTGATCCGAATCAGTTTGAGATGTACAAATTGGCACAGGAACTTAATTTAGAACAGTTTCTGCAGTATGCATTTGAGGATCCACTAGCAAGATCGCGTATTTGGAACAATCAAACATGGCAACTGGCTCACGGCTATGGCAAGCAAGATAAGCGGTCAATAGTTAATTTTACCGAAGGAGAATTGCTAAAGTTGGCGAAGTCCCATTTAAGTGAATTTGATTACGTTGGTTTTACGGAAACATTCGATCGGGATAAAAAGATCATTCTTAAAAAGTTGGGCATTGTTGATGACGGATCCGTTACCAGGTTGAATGTTACGAAAGATAAACCGTCCATGCATGAGTTACCTTTGTCTATAAGGAAATTATTGGATCAACTCACTGAGCTTGATCGGGAGATATATCGATATGCCGGGTCACTCAGGCAACGATCCTGGTTGCAACGGATATTGGGCCGTCTTTGACAGGCCGTGGCGATACAGTATTACCGTATGAAAACTTCTTTTTTTGTAAGTTTTTCCATAACCCTATTCATCACTTATCATGGGGTACAGACTGTGTATGAGAAAAAGATTGCTTCGCTTCGCTCGCAATGACAACGCACCATATGTCATCAACGACGTAGCCTGTGTCATTGCGAGGGGTTTTTCCGAAGCAATCTCCCGCTTTCACAACGGAAAATCGTGTGCGGCTTTGCTGCGCTATGTAATCCGCACGAAACGGAATATGCAGCACGGGTTTGTCCTTCGCTAGCGGGAGGTTAAGGGGGTGGATATACACTCACAAGCTGATCACGAGAGATCGGCGCTGCCTTTTTCAAAGAGCCAAAATTGTTACGCATATTCTAAAATAGAAGGACAATCATATCCAGAGAAACATACCCATATTTCTTCGCAGGCCGGTTTTGAATATCCTGTGCCGAAGCAGTACCTTGCGACGATTTATCCACGATAACTCTTTCAGAGAAGCAAATTCTCTTACGACCTCTTTTTTCTCCTGGTCGAGAAGGTCTTTATAGCAATCGTAAAACCCTCGTGCCTGTCTGACATTTTGGTAAAAACGTTCCAGTATCGCTGCATAGCCGCCTTGCCTGTAACGATGAATAAAATATCTCCATGCGTATTTAGAAGCTCCGAAGACATTCTGGCGGTTTTGGCGGTATAGAATAGTTACCTCATCTAAACAAACAAGATGTCCAAATGCGGCTGCCGTTAAACTGACCCAATGGTCGTGCATAAAAGCCTCTTTTGGTATGTTCCTGCACAAATCTGCCAGTGCACGGTTGATTAGCATCGTACAGCCGCTGGGAACATTCTGTACCAGCAGACGGTTCAAGCTGATATTAGCGGGGTTCAGATTCTGATAATGAAAATAGGAATTGTCTATTACTGCAAGCGTCTGGTCAACAACCCGCTTATCCGTAAATACCAGCAAGGGAGTGTTGTCGCCATATTTTTGTTGCTGTTCTTTCATACACGAAAGCGATTTTGATATTTTATCTGGCAACCAGATGTCGTCGTGGTCGCAGAACATAACATAGGGAGCCGAACTTTTGGAGAGTAACACTGAAAAATTTTCACAGGTGCCGGATCGTCCGGCCGAATGAAACGAAACTATCTTACCGGGAAACTGTTGTGTGTACTTTTTGATGATTTCTTGGGTTTTATCTTCAGAACCACCATCGCGTATTAATAACCGCCATTCTGTGTGGTGCTGATCAAGGAGCGATTTTATGGTCTCATCGAGAAATTGTGATGAATTATACGTGGCAAGCAAAATATCAATCATCGTTGGTTCGTGCACTTTATTTCACATTATCGCTTTATTAACAGGTAATTAAAGTCTCATGGTGACACCATTTTGTATTAAATACTCCTTCACGGCCTGTATGGAAATCGTTCTATAATGAAAAATAGAGGCAGCCAGCGCTGCGTCTGCCCTTCCCCGGGTAAAGACATCGTAAAAATGTTCCACTTTACCCGCCCCGCCTGAGGCAATAATTGGGATATTCACTGCTTCGGATATTGCCCTGTTTAATTCAATATCAAACCCATCCTTTGTGCCATCGCGGTCCATACTGGTTAATAATATCTCGCCAGCTCCTTTTTTCTCAATAGTTCTTGCCCAGGTAACGGCATCCAGTCCGGTAGGAGTTCTGCCACCGTTTATATAAACTTCCCACTTCGGTGTTTCAAAAGTGCCTTGTGCCCTTTTTGCGTCGATTGCAATCACGATGCACTGGCTACCAAATCGCCGGGAGGCCTTTGTAATAAACTCTGGTTCTTTAACCGCGGCTGTGTTGACGGAAACCTTATCTGCCCCTGCCGTGAGCAGCCGGCGGATGTCATCAATGCCCCGAATGCCTCCGCCAACGGTTAATGGCATAAATATCTGTTCAGCAGTCTTTTTCACGACATCAAGAATAATGTTTCTGTTCTCATGGGAAGCAGTAATGTCCAGAAACGTTAATTCGTCAGCGCCTTCCTTGTCGTACCATGCCGCTATTTCCACGGGATCACCCGCATCCTTCAAATTTAAGAAATTGGTCCCTTTGACGACACGTCCATCCTTGACGTCCAGGCATGGTATGATTCTTTTAGCAAGCATACGTAATTAAAAAATTCAATCTGGTAAAAAGTGACGGAGGGTTGTAGGAAATATTTTCCGGGTTTGCATAGAAAATTTACCTGGGTAGAAAGAAAAACGTTAGAAATCTTTTTCAGGACTGCTGGCTTTCGCGTAAAGTCTTTTGGGTATGCGTCCGGAAAGAAAGGCAAGGCGCCCTGCTTCGCATGCCAGTTTCATTGCCTTTGCCATGCAAACGGGATCCTTTGCATGGGCAATTCCCGTATTCAGCAAGACACCCTCACAACCAAGTTCCATGGCAAGAGAAACGTCAGAGGCGGTACCAACGCCAGCGTCTACAATAATTGGTACCTTTGCTGATTCAAGGATAATCCGTATGTTGTTTTTGTTTAAAATACCTTGTCCTGACCCAATTGGCGCTCCGGCTGGCATAACGCTTGTTGCTCCCGCATCTTCCAGCTTTCTGGCAATAATCGGGTCGTCAGAGGTATATACGAGTACCGTAAAACCCTCTTTCACCAGGACCTCAGTTGCCTTTAACGTTTCCACAGGGTCAGGCAAGAGGGTTTTTTCATCACCAAGCACTTCCAGCTTAATCATGTCGGACATGCCAGCCTCCCGCGCAAGACGTGCCGTTCTGATTGCCTCCTCTGCTGAATAACACCCCGCGGTATTGGGCAATATCTTGTATCTTCTGGTATCAATATAGTCTAACAGGGACGTTGTCTCGTTTATCTTTACCCTGCGGACGGCAACCGTTACAACCTCTGCGCCACTGGCTTCCAGGGCGTCTTTCATGATTTCCATTGAAGGATACTTGCCGGTGCCAACAAAAAGTCGGGAGGTAAACTCATACCTCCCGATCTTTAAAGGGGTATTCTCTAATCTCTTTTCTATCTTATCCGCCGCCAACAAAAGTCACGACCTCCAGTACATCCGCATCCCGCAGCATTCGCGCAGAAAGTTCTTTCTTTGGAACGATATGCAAATTCAACTCTACGGCAATCCGGCTTTTATCGATCTTATACAAATCGAGCAGACGCTCTATCGTTGTCCCCTCCGGACATTCCCTTGTCTCTCCGTTTAACGTAATCCTCATGCGCTCTAGCTCGCCATTGCGGCAGGTTTTTTCGACCTTACGTAGGCATCAATCGCCTTTGCTGCCTTTTTGCCTGCGCCCATAGCCAGGATTACTGTTGCAGCGCCAGTCACAATGTCACCTCCCGCAAAAACCCCTTCCTTGGTTGTCTTACACGTCTCCAGGTCTGCTACGATATTACCCCATTTATTCACCTGTATATCAGGTGTCGTGGATTGGACTAGAGGATTTGGACCGTTGCCGATCGACATAATCAAACACTCGACATCTATTACAAACTCCGATCCCTTCACCGGGAGGGGACGCCTTCTCCCGGATTCATCAGGCTCGCCCAGCTCCATGCGCACACATTCCAATCCTTTAACCCATCCTTTTTCATCCCCCACAATTCGTATGGGATTAGTCAGGAACCTGAACTGCAAACCTTCTTCCTCTCCATGGTGAATTTCTTCAACCCTTGCCGGCATCTCTTCGCGCGAACGCCGGTACACGACATACACATTTTCAGCGCCCAGACGCAATGCCGTTCGTGCCGCGTCCATAGCAACGTTTCCGGCGCCAATCACAGCCACGTTCTTTCGCATGGCAATAGGCGTGGCATAGGTTGAATTATAAGCCCTCATCAGGTTGACCCTGGTCAGGTATTCATTGGCGGAATAAACGCCGTTCAGATTTTCTCCGGGAATTCCCATAAACATGGGTAATCCGGCGCCGGTGCCAACAAAAACGGCGTCGAAACCATGCTGAAGCAAGTCATCCACGGTTTGCGCCTTGCCTATGACGGCGTTCACTTCGACCTTAACACCTAATTTCCGGAGATATTCGACCTCAGATTCCACAATCGTCTTGGGTAATCTGAATTCAGGAATTCCATATACCAACACGCCACCTGCCTTATGCAACGCCTCGAATATCGTTACATCATGCCCCATCTTGATTAATTCTCCCGCACAGGCAAGACCGGCAGGACCAGCGCCTACAATCGCTACTTTGTAACCTGTCTTCTCCGGTATTGCAGGTATTTCCACGGCGCCCTGTTTTCGCTCATAGTCGGCAACAAAACGTTCCAGATTTCCAATGGCCACCGGTTTGAATTTTTTGCCGACGATACACACCTTCTCACATTGATCTTCCTGTGGACACACCCGGCCGCAAACGGCAGGCAGGGCGTTTGTTTCTTTAATCTTCTTTGCCGCAGCAAGAAAATCGCCTTCCGCAATGAGCTTGATAAATCCCGGAATGTCGATGCTTACCGGACACCCGTCACAGCACAGGGGTTTCTTGCATTGCAGACACCGCAATGCCTCCTGCCGGGCCATTTCCGGTGTGTATCCAAACGGCACCTCTTCAAAATTCTTTATCCGGTTTTTCGGCTCCTGTTCCGGCATCTTTTGCCGCGGGATGGCGCCAATCTTTCTTGCAGCCGGCTTTCCCCCGCCGGCCTCAGCGCCGGAAAAACCAGCGGCCAATTGATCAACCACGGCATGTCCTTCAGAAGCATGCATTGAAACGGCGGGTTTGTGAACCGTGCCAGCGCGGTCTTCTGGTGGTTTCCAACAGGAACTGTCCTGGCTTACGCTGGGTACGCGGGGTTCCTTGTTTGCGTACGTTTTTAAACGCTGTGATAAATTTTCATAATCCACCTGGTGTCCGTCAAACTCCGGACCGTCTACACAAACAAACTTGGGTTTATTATCGATTAAAACCCTGCAACAGCCACACATTCCGGTTCCGTCCACCATGATGGGGTTAAGACTGACAATCGTCTTGATGTTATAAGGTTTGGTAAGTTTACTGACTGCGGCCATGAGCGGCACCGGCCCTACGGCGAAGACAACATCAATCTTCCTACCTTTATTAATCATATCCTGGAGTATTTGTGTGGGAAAGCCCTTGATACCCTTGGAACCATCATCCGTGGCAACCAGAAACTCGTTACTGCATGCCTGCATCTCTTTTTCGCAAATCAGTAAATCCTTGTTCCTTGCGCTAATAATGGATATCAACGTATTGCCAGCATCATGGAGCGCTTCGGCTATTGGCATGACAAGAGCAATACCCAAACCTCCGCCAATACAAACGACCGTTCCAAAATTCTCAATATGGGTGGGATGTCCCAAAGGACCTACGACATCAAGCAAGTAATCACCGACGTTTAATGTGGATAACTGCCGGGTCGTATCACCTGCAACCTGAAAGATAATGGTAATGGTTCCGCGGGCCGTATCAGAACCAGCTATGGTTAAGGGAATTCTTTCTCCCGGTTCATCGATACGAAGCATTACAAATTGCCCAGCCTTTCTTTTACTGGCAATCTGAGGCGCCTCAATCTTCATCATAAAATTAGATTCTGCGATCTTTGCCTTTTCAACAATCTTGAACATATTCCCCCCACTTTACACAACAATAATGTTAGGATACTTTATACATGAGATTATGAGAAAAAAAGATTTTTTCCAAATTTTTATACTACCGTATCGAAGAGGAAAATGCAAGGGAAAAGAAGGTTTGACAAAGGGTGCTGTTTCCCATATAATCGCCTTTTCATAGCGAACAAACGAAAACGACCTGCTTTAGCACAGCCAGGCAGCCTTGCCGTTCTGGCGGCTGATTGTCTGGGGGCAAGTCGGTATAAGTTTTGTCCGGACGAGCGCCCAGCCGAACGTAGCGCTATACGCATACTGCATCGATCGGGTTTTGGGTGTTGCACATGAAAGGCACAACCATCATGAAACCGTGTGAAGAAATCCATAACGTAGTAAAAAACCATCAACATTTCCTCATTACAACCCATGTCCGGTCAGACGGAGATGGTATCGGCTCAGAAATAGCCCTGTATCATGCACTCGTGGGTATGGGAAAGACCGTCTGCATTGTCAACGACTCCCCAACTCCTCAGATTTATAAATTCATTGTTCCCCCCGAAGGGATGTATATCCATCCTCAAACTCCGAAAGATCGTCCGGAGGTGGTCTTTGCCCTCGACAGCCCTACCCTTGAACGTCTGGGTAAGATTCAGGAAATTATTCCTCCGGATGCGGTAATAATAAATATTGATCACCATATCTCCAATGAATATTTTGGCGCCATCAATTGGGTGACAGAGCATATGTGCGCTACCGGGGAAATCATCCTCTCCCTTCTGAAGGGAATGAGTATCGATATTACCCCTGATATTGCCACAGCGCTCTATGTATCGATTGTAACGGACACCGGACGATTTATGCATAGCAATACTACACCGGCGGCGCTCAAAGCCGCTGCATTTCTCATCGAGTGCGGTGCAAGGCATGAAGAGATTTCCAGGAACGTTTACAATACGAACCCTTTTAACTTACTGCAATTGCATGCCCAGGTGCTCAACACCGCCAAGCTTCATGCCGGGAACCGGATTGCCACAGTCTGGCTGACGAAAGAAATGCTGGAAAAAACGCAGATAAATGCAATTGATACCCAGGAATTTGCTGATATTCCCGTGTCTATCGACGGTGTAACCGTTGGGGTATTGTTTCGCGATATGACAAAACCCAATTGGGTCAAGGTAAGCTTCAGGAGCCGGAATGGATTTGATGTGAATGAGATTGCCGGGGAATTTGGGGGTGGTGGCCATAAATATGCTGCCGGTTGCGAGATAGAAGGCAACATTGCCGGAGTACAGCAACTCGTTGTTGAAGCATTGGAAGAGGCGTTGTTACAAAAAAACAGCAGTTCGTAAATTTGATGAAAATCTGTAATGAACCATTACCATGGCCATCGATGAAATAAAAAAAAGAGTTGGCATCTATCCTGAACTCGGTTAAGGCCAGGATTGAGATGGAAAAGGGGTTTGGAATAGATACTCTGACGCTCTCAAAACCAATCACAGAATTCAGCGCACGTCCAGCAAAGTCTTCCACAAAGAAAAAACCTATTGAGGATTCAAACATCAGAAAACACCCGGGCATCTTGAATGCGGAGACGAACCGTCGTTCGTCTGGGAATACGACAAACCACTCCGGCAATCAAACTTCTGTGGCTGGAAAAGGCGAAAGGATTCAGCTATTGGAAGCCATGCAGAACGAAATGCAGGCTTGCCATAAATGCCCGCTGGGCGAGACGCGCACCCATCTTGTTTTTGGCACGGGTAGTCCTGAAGCACAGCTCATGTTTGCGGGTGAGGCGCCGGGCCGTGACGAAGACCTGCAGGGCGAGCCCTTCGTGGGTCGCGCAGGCCAGTTACTGACAAAGATCATTGAGGCGATTGGCCTGAAGCGCAGCGATGTCTATATTGCCAACGTCCTGAAATGCCGACCGCCGGGAAACCGCAATCCCCAGCCCGAAGAGATCGCCCTCTGCATGCCGTATCTGCTGAAACAGATCGAGATTATCCAACCAAAGGTCTTGTGTGCCCTGGGCACCTTTGCTGCACAGACATTACTCAACACAAAAGCCCCCGTTGGCACCCTGAGGGGTAGATTCCATGACTACAAGGGCATCCCTATGATGGTCACCTTCCACCCGGCCTATCTCCTGAGAAATCCCAATGACAAGGCAAAGGTCTGGGAGGATATGAAGAAGGTGCGGGATCTTTTGGGTGAATTTTCCGGAAAAGACTCTGCAAGGTAAGTCCACGGCACAAGACGTATCGTAACAATTTGGTCTTTGAGTGGATGTAAGCATAACGGGTCAAACCGGTTCAGCGTGTGCGAAGGATAGAACGAATTAACCATGTAGAGCATCAAGAATATTTTAAACAAACAGGATAAGGTAGTCATTGCCTGTCAAATTATCGCTCGCCAGGCCAAACATTCATGTATAACCCAGCCTTGATGCTCAATTTTTGGTAAGCAGTGCCTGCTCTACAGAACCATCACTTCTTTAACAAAAAAATATTTGCGTAATTTCAGGAGTACCTATGACGATTAAAGAAAATTTGGAACACGTAAGACAAAACATAGTTACCGCAGCCTCAAAGGCAGGCAAAAAATCCGAAGATATTATCCTGGTGATGGCCACCAAGACGGTGGATCCGGAACGGATCCGTGAAGCCATTCGGGCCGGAGGGCACATTATTGGAGAAAACAAGGTGCAGGAGGCGCTTAAAAAATACGCGGTCTTAAAAGACGAGGATACGAAATGGCACTTCATCGGACACCTTCAGACGAACAAAGTCAAGGATGTGCTTAAATTTGCAGACATGATCCATTCCGTAGACCGGCTGTCTCTTGTGGAGAAATTGGATCAGCGGCTCCTGCAGGAAGGCCGTTCCCTGGACATTCTGATCCAGGTCAACACATCACAGGAGGAAAGCAAATATGGCATCGCACCGGAAGAGGCAATTTCTTTGATTAAACAGACCGCCAAATATGATACGCTAAGGATACGTGGGCTTATGACCATAGGCCTCTTTACCAAGGACGAAATAAAAATTCGCAAGTGCTTCAAGGTGTTGAAAGAGACATACGACACGCTTATCAAAGAAGCCATCGATCGGGTACAGACGAAATACCTTTCCATGGGCATGTCAGGTGATTACCAGATTGCAATTGAAGAAGGTGCAAATATGGTGCGCATCGGCACTGCCATTTTTGGCGCCCGTAATACGCCGGACGCCTATTACTGGCCTTCAGAGAAGAGCGATACAGATGCGGCAAAACATCTGTAAGGCCAGCATATCGTTCATCAAAGCCTTGACATCTTCCCTCTTAACGTATTCATTATGCTTACCATAATGCCTTAACCGAACTTACGCAAAAAGTGTAGCCGAAGCGGTACTTTTGCATAGTGAGCAAGTCGTAAGTGGTAGAATAATACGGGTCGAGAATTTTTGCCGGCGATGTAGTGTATGAATAGTGAGGATTGTGTTGACATTTTCGTCTTCTCTGGTATAATCATGGTATGTATATCAGAGATGCATACAAAAAGAGAGGTGATAAGAAATATTCCTGTCTGGTCCTGGTTGAGACCATAAGGACGAAGAAAGGTCCACGACAGAAAAACGATTCTTACGCTGGGCAATATCGATGTGCCGAGAGAGCAGTGGGCC
>AYTS01000076.1 GCA_002009475.1 Candidatus Brocadia carolinensis
CTTTCTTCGTCCTTATGGTCTCAACCAGGACCAGACAGGAATATTTCTTATCACCTCTCTTTTTGTATGCATCTCTGATATACATACCATGATTATACCAGAGAAGACGAAAATGTCAACACAATCCTCACTATTCATACACTACATCGCCGGCAAAAATTCTCGACCCGTATTATTCTACCACTTACGACTTGCTCACTATGCAAAAGTACCGCTTCGGCTACACTTTTTGCGTAAGTTCGGCTAACGACCTTCATGGTAACTCAAGCTTCCCTGTCTGTGTGTGGAGACGCACAGGCAGGCAGAAAAACCCTGACAGGGTTCCGAACCCCGTCAGGGTTAAAGTCAGACACGCCGAGAACAATCTACGACTTCAAACGCCACTGCATCGAAAAATCCCTTTACGGTGTGGATATCGACCCCGGTGCAGTGGAGATTGCAAAACTCCGTCTGTGGCTATCGCTTGTGGTGGATGAAGATGACATAAAAAACATCAAGCCCCTGCCCAATCTGGATTACAAGATTGTCTGCGGAAATTCGCTTTTGGGAGTGGAGAAAAACCTGTTTAACAACCATCTTTTCTCTAAACTGGAAGGAATCAAACCACTCTACTTCAACGAAACCAACCCCACAAAAAAGCAGGACTATAAAAAGCAGATTGATGAACTGATAAGCCGGATTACCAACGGGCATAAAGAATTTGATTTTGAGATTTATTTCTCCGAGGTGTTTCATCATAAGAAAGGATTTGATGTGGTAATTGCCAATCCACCGTATGGAGCAGAAATTGACGAAATTACGCTAAAAAAGATGAAACAGAATCTTTCAGATACAAGCAATTCAAATAGCGCTGCAATTTTTATCGATTATGGCAAAAATAGATTAATTTGTGAAAAGGGGACGCTCACCTTTATAGTGCCAAAGTCACTCCTTTATTCAGAAAACTGGTTTAGTCTTGTTAAATCAATGCTTAGAAACGTACACGTCCTTGTCGATGTTGAAAAAGCCTTTGAAAACGTAAAATTGGAACAGGTAGTATTCGTTTATAGCAAATCCATTTACACAAATACTTATGTAGCAAGAAAATTTTTAGACAATGAGTTTATCCGTTCGACAAATGTTCCCAACGACCTTGTTCTTAAATACAAAGCATGGATATGCGATGTTTCTCCAGCTGAATTGAATATTATAAAAAATTTGAAGGTTAATTGTGTTTACATGAAAGATATTTCAGAAACAAAAAGAGGCGTTGGACTTCAAAAATATCTTTCGAATAATGGAGACTATCCTGTTATCGGCGGAAAGAATATTATTAGATACGGTTGCAATGGCGTAAAGGGTTATTTGTCAAAGGAGATTCTTAAAAGCGAACGAAGTAAATTAGCCTTCATGCAACAACCGAAAATTATTTCACAAGACCTAGTAGCTCATATTCAGAATCCAGTACCACGTATTATGATTACATCATTTTATGATGGTACAGGTAAAATTATAGGTTTAGATACAGTTCAAAATACGATAATTACGGATAGTAACTACGATCATAAGTATATATTGGCTTTATTGAATTCTACTTTTGTAAGCTGGTATACGTATAAGTTCATTTACTGTGCAGCAATCAGAACAATGCATTTTGATAATTATTATATTGGGAAAATTCCCTTCCCAAAAATTTCTCATAAGGATCAACGTCCGGTCATTACTCTTGTCGACCAAATCCTCACCGCAAAGCAAAAAGACCCCGATGCGGATACCTTTGCCCTTGAGCAGTATATTGATGAGATGGTATATAAACTCTACGGTTTGACAGTGGATGAGATTGAGATTGTGGAGGGGAATAAATAGGCATGATATATCATATCTATTGTGATGAAAGCAGGCAATCAAAGAAAGAGGGGAAGGGGTCGAATCTTTCAAAATGACAAATTATATCCGATGGAAAAGTTCAAAGGTATATCTTTGCGACCACGTAAGACGAAGATTACTTGCGAAACACTGATAAACAAACCAACATTCACGATTTGGAAAAACATATTGACCAGCTTATCTACAAACTTTACGACCTCACGCCGGAGGAGGTTGCGATTGTGGAGGGGAAAGAGTAGAAATTATGTTGGCAATAAAATGGCTGCTTAAGTTATAATTTGGTTGAAATTATTGACGGAGGAAGAATATGAGTACAAAAGAATTGCTTATAAATGAAATTGAGCAAGTTCCGGAATCTCTTCTTAACGAGGTGTTAGATTTTGTTCATTTTCTTAAAGCAAAGATAATCCGGGAGGGAATTGCCTCTGCAGTTGCAAGCGAATCCTCTCTTGGAAAAGACTGGCTCAAAACTGAGGAAGATGAAGCATGGCAAAATTTGTGAAAGGCGATGTGGTTGTAGTCCCTTTCCCATTTTCTGACCTTACCCAATCAAAAAGACGCCCCGCCCTTGTTATAACTGCATTGGATAGAGATGATTTAATCCTTTGTCAGATAACCAGCCAAACAATTAAGGACAAATATGCAATTTCAGTTAATGATAATGATTTTGAGACCGGGGGATTAAAGCAGCCAAGTAATGTAAGACCTAACCGCATATTCACAGCCGATGCCCATATTGTCTTGTATAGAATTGGCAATTTGAAAAATACAAAGATTCCTGAAGTGATAGAATCTATCGTTGAGATTATCCGAAAATAAAATATCCACCCTTGCTGACCAAATCCTCACCACAAAGCAAAAAGACCCCGATGCCGACACATCGGCGTTGAAGGGTCGGAATGGGGTCGCGCCTTGATTAGAACGGGGGGGGAAGGGGTCGAATCTTTCAAAATGACAAATTATATCCGAAGGGGCGTGTTTCATAGCGCATCTTTGCTGTTATGAAAGACGCGGATTACTTGCCTGCCTATGCAACGGCAGACAGGAAAACAAGATAAACAAGCCCCGTTCGATAGGCAAGTCCGTTATCTAACGGGGTTGACCAAATGGTTTAGAAACTCTACGACCTCACGCCGGAGGAGATTGTGATTGTGGGGAAAAGAAATAAATGAAGGCTATAATAAGCACAGAGTATAAAACCTTCTTTAAAGAAATCAAGGAGCGCATATACAGAGCCCAGAATGATGCCCTAAGAGCGGTAAATAAGGAACTTATAAATCTGTATTGGGACATAGGCAAATCAATAGTGGCAAAGCAGGATAAGCTCGGCTGGGGCAAGGCAATTGTCGAAACCCTGGCAAAAGACCTGCAAAAAGAGTTTCCGGGCATACAGGGATTTTCTGCCAGAAATCTCTGGAATATGCGGACATTTTATCTGACGTACAGAGATAATCAAAAACTGCAACCATTGGTTGCAGAAATTAGTTGGACAAAAAATGTCATTATCATGGAGCGGTGCAAAGACGACGTCCGTCGCGAATTTTACCTTAGGACAACAAAGAAATTTGGCTGGACAAAAGATTTCCTGATGAACCAGTTTGAAGCAGGTGCATTTGAACGGTATATGGCGAATCAAACAAACTTTGATAAAACCATCCCTGAAAAATACCGGCATCAGGCAAAGCTAGCGGTCAAGGATGAATACTCCTTTGATTTTCTTGAACTTGGTGAAGAGCATTCGGAAAAGGAGCTTGAGCGGGCGCTTCTGGATAATGCGAGAAAATTTCTAATAGAGATGGGTGGTTACTTTGCCTTTGTGGGCAATCAGTACCGGTTGGAGATAGACGGAGAGGAATTCTTCATTGATTTACTGTTGTACACCGGCAACTACGGCGTCTTGTCGCAATAGAGCTGAAAATCGGCTCTTTCAAGCCTGAGTATGCCGGCAAAATGCAGTTTTATCTTTCTGCCCTGAACGACATTTAAGATTGCTGATGAGAAATTCAGGAAGAAATATAGTATGAGCTTTCAGGAGTTTGAGAAAAAGAATCTCGTAGCAGAAAAGGGATTTTCCTGGGAGATAGAACAGGATTCTATGAACTGGGAACACACCATAGAAAGCATACGGTATCTTGAAGATAAAATAAAGAAAATTCAGGAAATAAGCGAATGACAAAAGTTGGGGAAATAGCTCATGCTATAAAAGGTATTACTGATAGATATAGCTTAAAACTATTAGAGTTAGACCTCACGGATGTTGCATGAATTGCGCGGATTGGTTTTTCTCGAAAGATTTTTGTACAGATTTACGCTAATGAGAAAAAAGAAAAGGTGAATATGGCACTCGTGGTCGCTGGTGAAAGAGTATATGGAATAGACAAAGAAGGCGGTTTTTATCATGAACATCCGTTTGAAAATCCTTTACTTCACATGAAAGCAGAACCATTAGAGATAGAAAACTTTGTTGTTAAAAGCTTAGAAATACTTAAAAAGCTTAGGCTGTTTTAAAAAATTATGCCTCATGTAACAAACTTAAATAGAGAAATACTCAAGCAGGCTGCTGAAAGAGCTGGTAGTAACATTACTATCAGGTTTCCCAAATTGGCAGATTGGCTGAGCGGAGATTACTACCCAAGCGTAAAACAACTGGCTGAATTTGCCAAGACTGTGCATATACCTTTTGGATATTTCTTTCTAGACACGCTGCCAGAATTAAAAACAGGTGTCCCTCTTTTCCGCACCGAAGAGGCCCTACCATCTGAAAATTACAGCGACGAACTCAGAGATAGCATCCGCATCATCCAAGGCCGTCAGGAATGGCTCAAAGAATATCTGTTGAATGAAGGGGCTACACCTCTTCCGTTTGTGAACTCTTTTCATGAAACGGACAATCCTCTTAAGGCAGCACAAGAAATAAGAAAAACATTGCAATTATTAGATGATTGGGCAGGTAGTATGCCCAACTGGGAAATGGCCTTAAAGTATCTATTTGATAAAATAGAAGACGCTGGCATTTATTTAGCTGTAAATGGTGTGGTAGAAAATAATACACACCGTCCGTTGAATCCTGATGAATTCCGCGGCTTTGTCCTTACCGATAATTATGCACCTTACATTTTCATTAATGGAAAAGATTTCACAGCTGCCAAAATGTTTACCCTTGCTCACGAACTGGCACATATCTGGCTAGGCAAATCCGCTGCATTTGATCTTCAGTTTATGCGTCCGTCCGAAGACACTACCGAAAAATATTGTAACCAAGTAGCCGCAGAATTTCTTGTCCCCCAGCACCTGCTACAAAAAAAGTGGGAGCAGATCAAGAATAGTTCTGAACCTATAGAGGAAATTGCACGGCAGTTCAAAGTAAGTCAAATTGTAGCAGCGCGAAGATTGCTGGATACCAACAAACTTACACAAAAACAATTCTTCGAGTTTTACAACGAATATCAAACTAGATGGCAGGCATCCCAAAAGACGAAAAAACCGGGAGGCGATTTTTACAATACTCAAAATTACCGGGTAGGTAAGCTTTTCTTCCGGCAGGTTCTCACCGCTGCCAGAGAAGGAAAACTTCTTTACACTGATGCATACAAACTGACGGGACTCCATGGCAAAACCTTCTCCCACTTTGAGAGTGAATTTTTCAACAAAATATGACTTCAGTTTTAGCGCCAAGATATGTACTTGATACTAGTCTCTTTACACAGGCTAAAAGAAGCTATTATGCATTTGATATTGCACGAAGTTTCTGGCAACATTTGGTTAAGTATGCTAACCAGGGAATCATTATAAGTATTGACAAAGTTTACGATGAAATTGAAAGAGGAAAAGATGATTTGTATGATTGGGCGAAAAAAAATCTACCTCCGCAATTTTTCTGTGATACAGACAACTCTTCTGATGTGCTAAAAAACTATCAGCAACTGATTGGCTGGAGTTCTTCAAATACCCAATTTACAATAAATGCAAAAACAGAATTTGCACAATATGATGAAGCAGATGCATGGATAGTTGCTTTTGCACTTTCAAATAGATTATCTGTCGTTTCGCAGGAGATTTTCAATGAGAATATTAAGAGAAAAATTCTCATTCCAAATGTCTGTCAGGAATTTAACGTAAGGCATATAGATACTTTTACTTTGCTTCGAGAGTGTGGTTTCAGCATGTAAGAAACGATAAGGAAAGGCATAAAGGTATACTCTTTCAAATTAACAAATTATATCTGAATGGACAAGTTTAATAGTGCATTTTTTGCTATCAGCAAAGACAAGTATCATCTGTAAAACCCTGACAAACAAGCCCCGTTAGATAGGCAAGTCCATTATCTAACGGGGCAAGCCAAAATCCGTGGCTTGCCTGCGCGCCTATCTGTACATGTCCGCATGCAGACATGCTATGCGCAAACAGGTTTGGAAAAATACATTGACCCTTCGGTTGAAAAAATTAACGATATAATAAGGTTTCCTGATGAAATAAAAAAAATAATTCCGATTACCTGTGGTCGACTTGTACGAGGGGATAAACCACCCGCACTACCTTTCATTTCGCGTGAATTCCATATAAATGTACTATTTTTCAAAGAGCTAAATTATTACATTTTGAGAACGCTGATAGCCACCACTCAAAAGAAGAAAAGATCAGGATGTTCTTCCGTTGTAAACGCGCATGTTAGTTGCTATCATTGCCTGGGACATGAAAAACGAACAAAAGGTCGATAACATAAAAGCACAAAAAGCGATTGTCTCCCTGGTGACCCCGGTGGGTGAAGGTGGCATTGGCAAGATCATCGTGTCCGGTCTGGATGCCCTGAGTGTCGTGAATAAGGCGTTTCAGGGAAAGGGAATTGCCGACCTTCGAGAAGCCGCAAGCTACAAGCTCTATTATGGGTACATCCAGGATCGTGGTCGGAAGATCGATGAAGTCATTGTAAATATTATAAAACGGGAAGACAGTTTTACCGGAGAAGATGTGGCAGAGGTAAATTGTCACGGTGGGATTCGCGTCCTGATGCGCATTCATGAGTGTTTACAGTCCGCGGGTGCAGCGGATGCCCCGTGGAATGCATTGCTTGCGCGGTCATTAGCGAACGACAGATTAGATTTTGTCCAAAGAGAGGCGATTCAGGAGCTTATTGAGATACAGACAAAGCTGGGCGCAAAGGTGCTGCTGGATCAATATACCGGGGCGTTGTCTGGGGCGCTGAACCGAGGACTGGAAATCATTGAAGAAATACGGGCAGGGGTGTCCGGGGACATTTCGCCGCATCCGTCTTCCGTCTCCTCTCCTGTCGGTGTGAGTGGATCAGGAGGTGGGAGTTATGATCTGTTGCAGAAAAGCGATGCATTCGTTTCTATCCTGACAAATCTTATTCGGGAATTGTTGGAGACTGCCTCCTTCGGTATGGCGTTGACTACACCACAGGTACTGGTAATCCTGGGAAAACCGAATGTGGGGAAATCGACCAGTATCAACGCCATCCTGGGCGAAGAGCGTATGCTGGTGCACCATGAACCAGGGACAACGCGGGATTATGTGAGTGAGGTTATCTCGGTTGAGGGCATTCCTTTTGAACTTGTGGATACGGCTGGCATCCGTGCTACTACCGACAAACTGGAGGCCATGAGTATTGAAATGACGCAGGAACAACTTCAGCGCGCCGATAAGGTTATTGTAGTGTTTGATAACTCCAGACCTTTTGATAAGGAAGACGATGAAATTCTGCGTACCTTGCATGCGTGGCTCATGTCGAAAACTTCCGGTGATTTGCCACTAAAAACACACACCCATGCCATAATACCCGTCGTTAATAAATGCGATCTACCGGTAATATTAGACAAACGCCGGATCGAATCCGCGCTTCAACGACCAATATGCGCCCTGTCCGCACTGAATAAGGAGGGTTTTGACGATTTGAACAAAAGGCTGATAGAGGAATTTGATACGGTCTACAAACCCATGAGACCAGTGGTATTCAATAAAAGGCAATATCAACTATTGGCAAAAGCCGATAGTTTCATTGAAAAGAATAAGGAGTGTTTGATCACAAGGCACAGGACAAACGAAGCGCCTCACGTAATCAACACGGTGAAAAAGATTTTCACAGCGTGTCTGGAAGGACAGGAATAGTTTGCAGTGACGGTTATCGACCACAGATTACTGACCAACCTGAACTGGTACATGAGGTTTGTCCTTGAGGAGCGGCCAATGCAGTGCCTCCCGCAACTGGACGTAACTTTCAGCGCAACGCCGGGCAAGGTTTCTTACCCTTCCAATATAGCCGGTACGCTGCGTGACTCCGATAGCCCCCCGGGCATCCAGCATATTAAACGCATGTGAGCATTTTAAGACGTAATCATAGGCAGGCAGCACCAGGTCTTCCTTGATGAGTTGCTGGCATTCCTTCTCAAAAGCCTCGAAGAGCTGAAAAAGCATGGCCGTGTCTGCTACCTTAAAATTATAGGTGGAGAATTGAACCTCATCCTGTTTATGGATATCTCCGTAAGTGTAACCTTTAACCCACTCAAGATCGTACACGGATTCTTTTTCCTGGATAAACATGGCGATGCGTTCGAGGCCGTAAGTGAGTTCGAGGGTGATGGGTTCGAGTTCAAAACCACCCACCTGCTGGAAATAGGTAAACTGCGTGACCTCCATTCCATCCAGCCATACTTCCCAGCCAAGTCCCGTAGCGCCGAGGGTAGGGGATTCCCAGTCGTCTTCAACAAAGCGCACATCGTGTTTCACCAGATCGATGCCTAAAGACCGCAAACTGTTTAAATAGATATCCTGCGCGTCATCAGGGGCTGGCTTTATGATTACCTGGAATTGGTAATAATGTTGTAATCGATTGGGATTTTCTCCGTATCTGCCATCGGTAGGACGCCGCGATGGTTCTACGTAAGCGCATTTCCATGGTTCAGGACCCAGCGCCTTCAGGAATGTCGCAGGATTAAAAGTGCCTGCGCCCTTTTCGATGTCATAGGGCTGCCACAGGACACAACCGTAATCAGCCCAGTAGTTTTGCAGTTTTAAGATAATTTCCTGAAAAGTCATAACGCAGCACGCCGCAATAGATTTCCCGGCCTCTCACTTTTTCCCCCGTAGAAGGGGAAAAAGGAGGGCACGAGGGATATAAAAAACATCCGAAAAAATAAAGGTTTTACACGGTAATACTATAATTGTCCATTTCCGCGATCCCCATAGTTAACTTTATTTCCTGTTCCAACAACCCCCTAAGCCAATTTTATTAAGGAGAAAGTTACTAGTATTTTCTTCCTATGTGGTCTGGTTCCTGCACTTCAGGTTTCACAACAAGGGGAAAGACCACAAGAAATATGCCCGCAATGACAAGGATTATAGCAACAACTCGTCTCGCAACCGTACTGCCAATTAAACGAGGGCACAACGACAATATCATCTTCCAGTGAAGGAAGACATGAAGTACAGCCAATCCCAGAAAGACAAAGGCAACGATCATATGAATCGTGCCCCATTGGTGTCGGTCCATGCCAAAGAGGAACAATTCCACTTTTCTTCCGTAGACAGCCCGTGTATCTTTGCCGGGCAGTAAGACAAACTTCATCAGAAGCCCGATCCCTGTCATTGCCATCACACAGAGAAACATCAGCGCATCGATTACCAGATTGCCTTTTGATTTATCCATTGTCATCGAATCCTTATTTCTGAAAGTTCACAGTGGTACGGTGCGCCGCGTCACTATTTACCAGTATCGATTTTCAAGGCAGCGTTGACAGAGCGACGAGCCTCGCCGCTCTACAGACAAAAAAGTCTGTGCCGGATCCCCTTGATGTTAGCGCTTTCTCCAGCCGCTCCAAAACGGAAAACCTTTTTCGTCCCGAAGCTTCAATACTTCATCGCCTTTTTTCACTTCGGCAGCAATGATCGCGGGTTTGCTTTCAAAGGTGACCCTTGAACCCGTAACCTCAACCTTATCTTTTGCCTCAATCCTGGTGTCCTGGTTTTCGATGTACCAGCCCGGGCCTAAATGGACAGAAATGGTTTCCTTTTCTGTTTTTACCATCAGATGCACGCCGTAGCACATCCCCTTTACCGGGGTAATGACGTCTACACTGACTACTTCCCCGCGGATGGTCTCAACAGTTTTTGGGTCATACATCCTGCTGTATGTAGCGCCCACCCCCCCATCCACCACCCCCCTCTCCATTGCATCCCCTGTTGAGCAAATGACTGAGTAAGGTGAAGAAGGCTAAAAACAAAAATCACTCCTAATAACATCCCTATTTTTCTCATTTTCTACTCCTTTCACATGTTTGAAATCTTTTTACCTTCCCTTGTGTTGTTCGACGGAACTCACGTTGAACAACAAAGCTACTATTCCACTCTTTTGGGCTAAACACATTGTTATATTCTGACAGCAGCGAAACAAACCATGTAATATCTCCTTCGTCCCCGTCACAACTAGCAGCAACAGACGATACGACTTCTGCCTCTTCTTGTGGTATATTCTTCATCGGAAAGATAAATCTCCTTGAAAGTATTTCAATATCTCATTTCGCTGGGAGATTCTATCATTTCCCGTCTATTCTTGCGACATGGTTTTCGTCTTGCTATACTCAAGATGCTCATAAATGCGGTGAAAAAAGGGAGCTCTGGAGGATTTTAGCAATCAATAAACGTCTTGTCAAGGATGACTTGGCGTACAATCAACAACAAAACTTGCAAGTTTTATTGAAAATACGCTCCGATTAGTGTATATATACTTCATGGAAAACCTCGTGTCGCATTTCAATAAGGCGGAGAAAAATATCTATAAGGAAAAGCCAGCATGGAACCGACTAAACGCTTGAAGATTGATTTCGAGAAAGAACTCATTTCACCCATTCAGCTCTATTTGATGAGCATCTTGAACACCAGCGACATAGTATATGATATTGATGGAGAGGTGATAGGCGAAGTTAACGCCTCTTCCTATTGCAAGACTCTTCGGTTTGTCAGCGGACGGAAAGATTTATGCCTGTCTTACAGCCGCGAGATGGCTAAAAACGCCATTCAAACCAAAAAACCCTTCGAAGACGTATGCCCAGGTGGTTTGACAATGCTTTCAATGCCACTTTGCCTGGACGAAAAAAGCGTCATCGGAGCGCATTGCGTAACAATTTCCAACCCACTCCGCTCAAAATTCAGTGTATATGACATTGCTTCACAGTTTCATGTCGATGCCCGTATTCTTTGGGATGCTGTTAAAAAAAACCCCGGCTATACCAAGACCCATTTTGAAGATTGCCCGTGAGCAGGCGATTTTAACAACCGAGCTGATGTCAAAGATTATGAGCCGTATGTATACCTTAAAACAGACCGAAGCAGCAATGGCAAAAAAATACCATGAAGCCGAGGAGATTTTCAGAAGCCACAAAAAGGAATAAGTTGTCGGTGATGTTAAATTTATAGCTTGAAATTCCCATGGGAAATGCTAAACTTACTGGGACTTTACTTCTATAATGCATGCATCGATTTGAATTCTTTTTTAGAATAACAATAAGTCTCTTATGTTTGTGCCGTTTACAAGACCTACCTTTAGATAGGAGGATGTACGGAATGAGAAGTATTGCATTGCTTAACCAGAAGGGAGGCGTAGGGAAAACCACCACAACTGCAAACCTGGGTGCCTGTCTTGCAATGCTGGGGAAAAAGGTGTTGACTATTGATATGGACCCGCAAGCCAATTTGAGTGTGCATCTCGGTGTGGATATTCATAATTTAAAGCACTCGGTGTATCATCTCATTATGGGAGAGTGCAAACCGGAAGAGGTGATCTTGCATACTGCGGTGCTGGGTTTGGATATTATTCCCTCGAATATAGAACTCTCTGGCGCAGAAATTGAGTTGGTAGGAATTGTTGGGAGAGAGACGGTACTCAAGGAATATTTAGGCAATGTCCTGGATCGGTATGATTATGTTCTTGTCGATTGTCCTCCTTCCCTTGGTTTGTTAACGCTTAATGTTCTGACCTTTGTTCAGGAACTCTTTATTCCCTTGCAGACCGAATTCTTTGCATTGCAAGGGGTAAGCAAATTGTTGGATACGTATGAAGTTGTCCGGAAGAGGCTC
Organism: Candidatus Brocadia carolinensis; assembly: GCA_002009475.1. Lineage (GTDB taxonomy): Bacteria > Planctomycetota > Brocadiia > Brocadiales > Brocadiaceae > Brocadia > Brocadia carolinensis. The sequence continues at coordinate 11,956 of AYTS01000076.1, forward strand.
AATAATCAATTGGAGATTACGGGGATCATCTTTTGTATGTATACCAGCCGTGCCAGGCTTTGCAATGAGGTTATTGAAAAAGTAAAAGAGTATCCACCGCTTGGAGATAAGGCATTCAGCACGATTATCAGGAAAAACGTAAAGCTCTCGGAATCGCCAAGTCATGGTAAGCCAATTATCTCTTATGCGCCCGGCTCTCATGGTTCTGAAGACTATTTAGCCCTGGCTAAGGAAGTGCTACAGCAGGAAAATGGCAAAGAGGTGGTTTGAGTAAAAAATGGTTGCTTATAAGGAATCGCGGGTGCCTGGTCCAGCCAAACGCTGGTTTTTGTGCTTGAATTCCATGAATAATTTTGCAGATGGTTTATTTCCCGGTTGTGCCATCTTTTAGTCGGAATGGTGTTGGTTTGGAGGAGACATGGGAAAAGATAGCGCGCTTGGCCACGATCCACTGAATTGGATGAAGGTGGTACAAGAGAGTAAAAAGTCAGTTGCTTTGGGAAACGTGAATGCGGTAGATCAAAATACCACAAAAAGTGGCCAACCGTCCAATCCCCAGATAACGGAGAAACTACAGACACCATCTCCGGCAAAGGATGATAAGCCTCCACCTGTTCAGAAACAGGCGCAGCCTGCTGATACCAGAGAAGACAGAACCGACAGTGCTTCGGCTCCAAAACAAAAGGTAGTGATCGGGCGATTATACGAGAAACCATCCGCAGAAAAGACAAAACCGATACCAGCTACCGAAGATGCATCGAAAGAATCCAGGGCGTATGTTGCGCCGACAATACCCTTGTCCATACCAACGTCCATGCGCGTACCGCCAATTCAGAAAAATGAACCGGTAATACATCGTGTGCCTTTCTCTGTGCCTGTGGAACGGACTACCACATACATCATCATTGCTTATACAGCCCTCTTGCTAATCCTGGGATATTTTGTATACAACGATCTCTCGAAGCGTACGGGCAGAATTGAGGCGAGGCTTTTTGCTGTAGAAAAGGCTTTGCGCTCGAAGTAGCATTAGGACTTGATTGTGGCGTGTTCACCCCGGAATATCTTTATCTGGCCATTATCCAGCTTTAGCATCAAACCACCGTTATTTGAGATATCAATGACTTTTCCCGTGTATTCGGCATCACCGTCTTTGATGGTTACTGTTTCACCAACGTTAATGCAAAGATTTTTCCATCGCTCGGTAATGTATCCAAAATGCTCGTCTTTTAGTATGGAAAGCCACTTGTCAATGTCCTGAAGCAGTGCCCTTGCAAGGGAAATACGATCCAGAAACCTGTGGCTTTCTATCGCCAGCGAGGTTGCCGGCAGGTGGGTTTGTTTCGGCAGTTCTTTTTCGGAAGTGTTAACATTAAGGCCAATCCCAACCAGAAATACCGATTGGTTTTTAATTCCCCTTTCCAATTCTATTATTACACCGCCAACCTTTTTCCCGCCGATCAGAATATCGTTGGGCCATTTGATTTCAGCAGGAAGCTGTAATGTTTCGCGTATGGTTTCTGCAATCGAAACGGCTATCGTGCCTATGAATAAGCAGAGATGATCGGGTGATATGTTGTGCCGTACCAAGAGGGTAAAAAGCAAACCCTTATATCTGGGGCAGAACCATGAGTGGCCAGAACGCCCTTTTCCCTGAGTTTGCTCCTCAGCAAAAATTACCGTCCCATTTTTAAAACCCGTACGTGCAATTCTTTTGGCAATGTCCATGGTTGATGTTGTTTGCTCGTAAGTTATTACCGAACTTCCAACAATCTTTGTTCTTAGCTCCCTCTTGATCTCGTCCGGATTTAAACGTTCCGGTGTTTCAGGCAATATGGCTTCATTGCGCGGCTGATGATTCCTCGTATTGTTGCCCTGTTTCATAGAGTCCGGTTTGTTTCTGTGCTCTTCTCCTTGTACAGATCTTTTGGCCTGGTGCTTGTCTAAGTTTAGAACTCTGTTGTTGCGTGATTTGTTTGTAGCATAGACAACCATCGCTTGCAAAGATACGTTTTCGTGAAAATAATTTTCGGTGCTCATTACTATGTCATAAATCATTGAAAAGTCAAGTATGAAAAAGGGAGGCCATTTTTTTTACCGCAAAAGAATTAATGGTGTCCTGCCATACTGACAGATGCAGTTTATGCCGAAATTTTTCTGCTGTCACAATGGCATCTTTATCATAAGAGACGTGTATTTAATTTTGAGTATGTTTATTATAAGTCATTGCAATAACTATAGTTGGTATTGTAATATTTTTGTGTCCTTGTCGAGGCATTATATTTGCTAAAGTTCGTTAATCGATAGATTTTTTACGTTTGAATTTTATTATAGGTCTGATAAAAACCTAAGGTATTGAAAGGAGGTACTCAATGGCAAAGCAGCTATCCTTTAATGAAGATGCAAGGGCGGCTATTGCACGAGGCGTTACAAAACTTGCCAAGGCGGTCAAGGTTACCCTGGGTCCCAGGGGAAGGAATGCTGTGTTAGATAAAGGATACGGGAGTCCCACCGTAACGAAGGATGGCGTGTCGGTGGCTGAGGAGATTGAATTAAAAGATCCTTATGAAAATTTAGGGGCCAGATTGGTCCGGGAAGCTGCATCAAAAACCAGTGACGTTGCGGGTGATGGTACCACCACGGCTACGGTTCTTACTGAAGCAATATTCCTGGAAGGGCTTAGGTGTGTGACTGCCGGGGCTGATCCTATGGCGCTCAATAGAGGGATGCGCAAGGCCTCGGACAAGGTTGTAGAAAAACTCAAAGAGATGAGTAAAAAGATCAAGAACCAGGCAGAAATAGCAAGCATTGGCTCCATCGCTGCGAACAATGATCCGGAGATTGGTAAAATGATTGCCGATGCCATGGATAAGGTGGGGAAGGATGGTGTTATTACGGTGGAGGAAGGAAAGGGTCTTGATACCAATGTGGACGTTGTGGAGGGTATGCAATTTGACCGTGGGTATCTTTCTCCCCATTTCGTTACAAATCCTGATTCCATGGAGGTTGAATTCAAAGACCCTTATATTCTGATCTTTGAGGAAAAGATATCCGCTATTAAAGGACTCGTCCCGCTTCTGGAAAAGATAGCAAAGACCGGAAAGCCTCTTTTTATTATTGCTGAAGATGTCGAAGGTGAGGCGTTGGCAACACTCGTGGTCAATAAGCTTCGCGGCACGCTGAGTTGTGCTGCGGTAAAAGCTCCCGGATATGGTGATCGCAGAAAAGCAATGCTGGATGACATTGCCGTTCTTACTGATGGAAAGCCAATATTTAAAGACCTGGGTATTCAGCTGGAAAGTATAGATCTCCGTGACCTGGGACGGGCAAAGAAGGTTACCATCGATGCCGATAACACAACGATCATTCAGGGGGCAGGAAGCACTGATTCAATATCGGGACGCATTAAGCAAATCCGTAACGAGGTTGATGTGACGACATCTGATTATGACCGAGAAAAGCTGCAGGAGCGCCTCGCTAAGCTTGCCGGAGGTGTTGCACAAATATTTGTAGGTGCAGCTACGGAAAGCGAAATGAAGGAAAAGAAAGCCCGAGTGGAAGACGCGCTTCACGCCACGAGGGCTGCCGTTGAAGAGGGCATCCTTCCCGGAGGCGGTGTTGCGCTGTTAAGGGCTGCGGATGTATTGAATGACCTCAAACTGAAGGGTGACGAAGCTATGGGCGTTGCTGTGGTAAAGAATGCCCTGTTGGCACCTGCAAAACAGATATTTAAGAATGCAGGCATGGAAGGCTCGGTGGTCGTCCGGAAGATATTGGAGTCGAAAGATAAAACATTTGGTTATGACGCTGAGAAAGAAACCTACTGCAATCTTATTGATGCTGGTGTTGTAGACCCGACGAAAGTGGCCAGGAGCGCCTTGCAGAATGCTGTGAGTATTGCCGGCATCCTCCTTACTACCGAATGCATCATCACCGATATTCCTAAAAAAGAAGACGAAAAGATGCCAGGAGGTATGGGCGGCGGAATGAGAGGGATGGGTGGTATGGGAGGCATGGGTGGCATGGGCGGTATGGGAGGAATGGGCGGCATGGGAATGTAATCGCCGAAATAAATTAAGGTAAAGTTTTTGATAATTTCAATAGTTCAATTCTTATTTTCATGAGGAGGTAAAGAGAAAAAATGATCAGACCATTAGATGACAGGGTAGTTATTGAACCCATGGAAGCTGAAGAAAAAACAGCCGGAGGAATTGTTTTGCCTGACACCGCCAAGGAAAAACCCATGAAGGGGAAGATTATTGCGGTTGGCGACGGGAAGCTTTTAGAGAATGGAAAAAGAGCTGAACTTCTGGTGAAAAAGGGAGACAAAGTCCTTTATGGGAAATACGCCGGAACCGAAGTTACCGTGGACGGCAAGGAATATCTGGTTATGAGAGAAAGTGACATTCTGGCGAAAATCGAGTAGCGCTGGTCAGATTTTAGGGTTTTGAAGGATGAAAATTTTTTGGAGGTTATAAAATGGCGGCAAAGCAATTACTGTATGATGAAGATGCCAGAAAATTGCTCCAAAAAGGGATAAAACAGTTAGCAAATACCGTTGGGGTAACGATGGGCCCTACAGGAAGGAATGTGATTCTTGAAAAAGGGTTCGGTGCGCCTTCCGTTACCAAAGACGGTGTTACTGTGGCAAAGGAAGTTGAGTTGAAAAATCCCTTTGAAAATATGGGGGCGAAAATGGTTTGCGAGGTTGCATCAAAAACCAGCGATGTTGCAGGAGATGGCACAACCACAGCAACTATTTTTGCAGAGGCTATCTTTAACGAAGGGTTAAAAAATGTGACAGCAGGAGCAAACCCGATGGCAATCAAACGGGGTATTGATAAGGCCGTGGAAATTGTCGTTGCAGAATTAAAGAAGTTGAGTAAACCCGTGAAAGGACGTGCTGAAATTGGGCAGGTGGGAACTATTTCCGCTAACAATGATGCATCGATTGGCAGTTTGTTGGCTGACGCAATGGATAAGGTTGGTAAGGACGGGGTGATTACCGTAGAAGAAGCCAAGGGAATAGAGACTACGCTGACGGTTGTTGAAGGCATGCAATTTGACAAGGGGTATCTTTCTCCTTACTTTATTACGGATGCGCAAAATATGGAGGTTGTTCTGGAGGATGCCTATATATTAATTCATGAAAAGAAGATATCCAGCATGAAGGACATCCTTCCCTTATTGGAAAAGATTGCCACGAGCGGGAAGCCGTTCTTGATTATTTCCGAGGATGTAGAAGGAGAGGCATTGGCAACCCTGGTAGTCAACAAGCTCCGTGGCGTGTTAAGTTGTGCAGCGGTAAAAGCACCGGGTTTTGGGGATCGACGGAAAGCAATGTTGGAAGATATTGCCATATTGACCAAGGGACGCGCCATTACCGAGGACTTAGGAATAAAATTGGAAAGCGTTGGAATTGATGACCTTGGCCGCGCAAAAAGGATCACCATTGATAAGGATAATACGACAATTATTCAGGGTTCCGGCAAGAAGGCCGATTTGCAGGCCAGAATTTCTCAAATCAAAAACCAGATAGAACAGACAACCTCCAATTATGATAAAGAAAAGCTCAGCGAAAGGCTTGCGAAGTTGGCGGGTGGGGTTGCAGTCATCCATGTAGGAGCTGCTACTGAGGCAGAGATGAATGAGAAGAAGGCACGCGTGGAAGACGCGTTGCATGCGACCAGAGCAGCCGTTGAAGAAGGCATTGTCCCCGGCGGCGGCGTAGCCTTTATCCGGGCAATACCGGCTCTTGATGAAGCACGGAAGAAATTCAAAGGAGATGAGAAAGTTGGCGTAGACATCATTGCAAAGGCGCTCGAGGCTCCTTTACGTCAGATTGCGTCAAATTCAGGCGCTGATGGTTCTGTGGTTGTTGAAGAAGTAAAAGAGCTGTCGACCAATATGGGATACGATGCCAATACAGGAAAGCCTGTGGATATGATCGGGACAGGTATCGTGGATCCGGCAAAGGTATCGCGTGTTGCTTTGCAGAATGCTGCCAGCGTTGCCGGACTCTTGTTGACGACAGAAACCATTATTACCGAATTAAAGGAAGATGAGGATGAGAAGGAGGTTGCGGGCAGTATCCATTAATCGGGTGTTTATGAACAAGTGAGACTCTCAGAAAAGTAAAAAGGCTGCGTTACGTAGCCTTTTTACTTTTATACGCTTACACGCGACCTGAGAAATGACGATAGCGGTCGTCTTTGTTGGTTTTTTGGGGTGAATCGTAAAACATCTTGATTTTATGGAGTTGTATGTACTATAATTTGTTATTCTATTCATGTTTCATGTCTGATAGCATCTCTTTATGAAATAGTGACTTATTTAATAAATCTATGGAAGAAGATTTATACAAAATCCTGGGTGTTGACAGAAACTCAAGCGGGGAAGAGATAAAAAAAGGCGTACCGGAAGATTGCCTTAAAGTATCACCCGGATCGAAATCCTGGAAATAAAGAAGCGGAACAGATCTTCAAAAAGGCCGCAGAAGCTTATGGCATACTTGGTGACCCTGATAAGAAGCGCAAATATGACCAATTTGGGATGGATGGTCTGAGGGGCACGGAAACCCGTGGATATAGTACCGTTGAAGATATTTTTGATGCCTTTGGGGATATTTTTGGTGGCGGGAGTATTTTCGAGGATTTCTTCGGAGGAGGCAGGTCCCGTGGAAAAGCTGCGCGGAGAGGGGCGAGTCTCAAGTGTGATATTGAGGTCGATTTTAAAGATGTTGCAACCGGTGTTGAAAAAAAAGATCGAGTTGACGAAAAGAGAAGTCTGTGATGTATGTCATGGAAGTGGTGCACGCGCGGGGACATCTCCCGTTACCTGTCCGTATTGCAAGGGGAAAGGGGAAGTGCAGCAATCCCAGGGATTTTTCACGCTGCGTACGACGTGTCCGAAATGCCATGGAGCCGGTAAAATGATAGAATCTCCCTGCACAAAGTGCAGTGGTTCCGGACGGTATCCGAAAAAATCGATTATCTCTATTCAGGTCCCCCCGGGAGTGGAAGATAGTACGCGGCTGAGACTAACAGGGCAAGGGGAGCCGGGCGAAAACGGAGCTCCGCCCGGAGATTTGTATTGTGATATTCATGTCAAACCTCATTCGATTTTTAAGCGGCAGGGTGATGACGTCGTGTGCGAGGTGCCAGTCCCTTTTGCGCAGGCAGCATTAGGTTGCACCATTGAAGTGCCTACCCTTACCAGTAATATTATTCAGGTCAAGATCCCAAGGGGGACACAAAACAATGAGGTCGTTCCGATCCGGGGAGAAGGGTTTCCAAATTTGCATGGTTATGGCAAGGGAAATCTGTTGGTGCAGGTGATTGTAGAAGTGCCTACGAAGATGACTTCGCGACAGGAAGAGTTGTTGCGTGAGTTTGCAGAACTAGAGAAGAAAAATGTTTCCCCCAGACAAAAAAAATTTTTTGAAAAAATGAAGGGTCTTTTTTAAGAATCCACGGGTAATAACTAAGAAAGACTTGGCGTGGCCTCTGACCACCGCCAAAGTCGAAATACGAAACCATTTCCACATGACAAAAAACTCTATGCTTAAAGTAGTACGAAATGATCCAGGATATTCTTCGTGGCATAGAACTCGAGTGTATAGGAAATTTCATTTTATTTGTGCGTATTTGACGCGGTAATTATAAGACAGGTGCTGTGCCTTTCTTCTATCCGTTTGTCAACTTTACTCCGGTCAACCGGGATGGTTGACCCTGCCAATTTCTTCTGCTAACGTGCTAATTGACGAGGGAGAGATATGCCGACATATGATTATAGATGTAATGCCTGTAGCCATTCATTTGAGCTGTTTCAACATATTAAGGAAAATCCCATAAAAAAGTGTCCTGCTTGTGGAAAACTAAAGGCAGAGCGGGTGATTGGGGCTGGTGGAGCTATTATTTTTAAAGGGTCGGGATTCTATCAGACAGATTACCGGAGTGAGGAATATAAGTCAAAAGCTAAAAAAGAAACCGAACCGGTCAAGACTGCCAAGCCTGAAAAATCGGAGACAAAAGCAACAGAAAAGAAATAACGAGAGAGGAATGCGATATGCAAAAAATTCATTGTCCTCACTGTAAAAGAGAGGTTTACTACAGCATGGTAAAAGATGTGCCAACGTTTCCTTTTTGTAGTGAGCGATGTAAGCTTGTAGATCTTGGCGCATGGTTGGATGAAGCGTATCGTATTGTTGAGCCGGTAAGCACGGAAGCATCGGGACAATTAGAGAAAAAGGAGAGGGGGAGAAATGGCTGAGACAAAAACGGTAAAAAATGACTGGCGTGATATTTTTCGAGCTTTTAAAATGGCTTTTGATCCCAAGAAAATGTTTCTTGGATACGCAGGCCTTTTGATCAGTCTGGCATGGTGCACCGTGGTGGTTGCTTTCTTTTCGGCAATAAAAATGATTGATGCATCTCCTGTTATCTTTGTAAAACTTATCCTTTCTTCCGTCAAAGACAGCATTCCGTACATGGTGAGTAGTGTCTTCTCGGCAATTATACCATTGGATTTTGCGGAAATTTTCGTTTTTGGTGTGCTTGTTTTTGGTCTTTTGATGATTTGGTCATTGGTAGGAGGCGCCATTACACGAATTGCCGCTCTGGATTATGCCAAAGATGAAAGTGTCCTGTTGTCTGATGCCCTGAAATTTGCCCGGAAAAAGATGTGGTCTTATTTTTGGTCACCCTTGGTACCGGTAATTGGTGTTTTCTTCTTTGCTCTATGTAATGTGGTCGGTGGCTTAATAGGGCGGATCCCTGTTATCGGTGAAGTCGTGGTTGCGTTAGGCTTTCCGTTTGCTTTGATCTCCGGTTTTTTCATGGTTTTTATTGGTATAATCGGTGCGCTGGGATTGTGTTTTATGTTTCCCACGATTAGTGCCGAAGGATCAGATGCCTTTGATGCTATGAGCCGTGCCTATAGCTATGTCCTTTCCCGCCCCAGACAATTTCTTATATACTGCATGATAAATGTGCTGTATGGGCTCGTTTGTTTCTTTATAATTGCATTTGTTGCGTGGTTCATGATACGCCTGTCCTTTTTTACCGTAGGAGCAGGGATGGGTCAGAAGTTTTCTTTGATTCAATCCCTCATCTCGCAAAAGTGCAATATAGCGTGCCTTGGATTTTGCAGTGCAACTTCTCCGGAAGCAAAAACTGCTGCAGTTTCCCTTGACCGGTGGTCATTGAAATTTCTTGCATGCATGCTTATCGTTTATATCTTTCTCATTAAAATGGCCGTATGGAGTTTCCTTACCACCTATATTTTTTCCGCAAAGACGGTTGTCTATTTCCTATTACGAAAAGAAATTGACCGCACTGATGTTTCTGATGTTTACCTGGAAGAGGGTGAACAGAAAACGGAATTGGCAGGAATGGCTGAAAAGAGAGACGATGATTCATCTCCGAGTAAAGACAAGCAGGAAAATCTTTCTCCTGACAAAGAAATAAAATCATAGGCTCAGGAGATGAAATACTGGTTTTTTACCGATGACTATACCCGTTGTTACTATTGTTGGCAGGCCGAATGTAGGAAAATCTTCTTTGCTGAACTGTCTTGCAAAGCGCAGAATTTCTATCGTTGAACCCACCAGCGGTGTCACTAGAGATCGTGTCTCGACAGAAATTCAACACAAGGATTATCTGTTTGAGGTAATAGATACCGGAGGCATGGGAGTAAAAGACGCAGACGGTCTTACGGAAGATATAGAGGCCCAGATAGAAATTGCACTTCATAAAGCGGATATCGTCCTGTTTGTCGTAGATATTCGTGACGGCATAACCCCGTTAGATATAATAGTGACAGAGAAATTACGACGTTTGGGGAAAAAGGTGATTCTTGTTGCCAACAAGGTTGATACCCCGAAGTTAGAATATCATGTGTCTGATTTTCACGCATTGGGATTTGGGAACCCCATTCCTCTGTCGGCCATTGAAGGGTTTGGAAGATCTGAATTGCTTGACAAGATCGTTTCACTCCTCCCAGCGCCGTGCCCGGATTCGATTTCCCCTGAACCGATCCTGAAAATAGCCATCGTAGGGAAACGAAATGCCGGGAAATCAACGCTCATTAATACCCTGGCAAAGGAACCGCGGGTTATTGTGAGTGATGTGCCTGGCACTACCCGCGATTCCGTGGATGTGCGGTTTGAAATAAAGGGCAAGCCATACCTGGCGATTGATACGGCGGGTCTGAGGAAGAAGCGGCAGGTCAAAGATTCTATCGAATTTTATAGTATGGCGCGAGCTCAGAGGTCGATTCGCCGGGCTGATGTGGTATTGTTTCTTATTGATGCAACACTCAAAGTGTCTGAGGTAGATAAAAAACTGGGTGATTATATCGTCTCCGAATACAAACCGTGTATTATCGTGATTAATAAATGGGATCTGGTCTCCGGAGTGGTAACACAGAAATTTAATGACTACATCTATAAATGCCTGCCGGGGCTCTCCTTTGCGCCCATCTCTTTCATTAGCGCCAGGAATAACGTACACGTGATGGAAATGATACACCTGGCTTCAGAACTGTCTGAACAAGCCCGTACACGGGTTACAACGTCGGAATTAAATCAAACGCTGGAAGAAGCGCTTACTCTGCATCGGCCGACCCGGACACGGGTTAATGCCCCAAAAATTTATTATACCACTCAGGTGGGAGTAACACCTCCAACCTTTGTCTTGTTTGTTAACGACCCCAAACTTTTTGATAGTGATTATGAACGATACCTTTCCAACCAACTCCGCAATAAACTGCCTTTTTCTGAGGTTCCCCTGAAATTTCATTTTCGTGCTAGAACAAAAGCGCCCTTAAGCCCCGTTTAGGGTGTTGTATCAATGATAAATTTTCTTTAACGACAAAGATTTGATTCCTGTCTTCCGCTATAGTTTAACACTTAGAAGGTGCCCCCCCCCAATTCCTGCTTGCCGACAAGACAAGGTTGAAATCGCAGAGGTAGGAGGTCGGCTTGTTGCGGTGTGCGGTGTTAAGCATGTTGTTGATAATGTGATGCATACCAATCAACAATCTCCCGAATCATTTTTTGATATGACGTGTGATGTTCTTTTGCTTTTTTCTTGAAAAAATCAACGCTCTCTTTTTTCAGAGAAATTGTTATTTTAACGTTTTCCTCTTTCAAGACCAATTGGTCCGGAGGGGGCAGAAAATCTTTAACGACTCTTAGTTTTCCCATCGGTTCGTCAGTGTACTTTATTTTGTTCTTCATACATCTTTCTCCCTTTTCTCCAATATCCCGCTCCATAAATGCGGATAGCATTCCCTCTATAGGTGAATCTCACTGTCATGATGCCTTCTCCTGCACGACCAATGCAGTAAAACCGTTCTTCCTCTCCGCTGTGATTGATATCTTCGACTATAATACGATGCGGGTCAAGAAAGGCATGCTGAGCCAACGAAAAAGAAACATTGTGTCTGGCCTGATTTTCCTTATCCTTCTCATCGTCCCATTCAAAATGGGTCTTTTTCATAGACATAGTTTACCAGATAAAACAAAAAGAGCAATATAAAAGTATGGGTAATTATATGGACTACAAAGGGTGGGTTTGCCTAAGTCGAATGCAATGCCATATTCGTGAACGAGCACCCTTGTCGTAAAGGTTGTTTGGCTCGATGAGAACAAGTTGCCTTCACGTCAACTGAAGTACGGATTTAGTTTATTCTCCCTGAAGTATTTTGCCTTGACACGGATTTAACCATAGTGTATTTTACCTGGAACTAATGCACATTACCAACCAATGAATATATCACGATAAGGGCAAACCCTGAGTGATCAGGGGACGCAAAGTAATAGGGTCTTGAGAATGACAAGGACGTAGTTTGCAGAGACTTGCTTGCGGATGAAAAGACAGCCTTACTGCCGAAGATGTTTTAACAAAACATTTTTTCAGTAAGGCTTTTTTGTTTTTAGGGCATTTGCGCCAAAAATATCCAAATCCTTTGCTCGTGTTGTTGGTGACCGAGAACGTTACAAGCACGATTCATAGTAAATTACAAAGCTTTTGATCTGTAGAAAGTTGTATCGTGCTCTACGTATGATTCAAAAATGTTATTTTACAAACGTTTTTAACAAAGTAATGTTAATGGCTTATGACTGAAAATATTCAAAACCATTCTTCACATTACAGGGGAGTTTTTGCAATACTTGCACGTGATGCAAAGATTGATCAAGTTGTGTGGTTGAGTCTAAAAGATGAAACGGGAGTAGTTTTAAAAAAAAAGGGGAATAATTCGTGAATTGTATGGCGATGGTTTGACAATCGACAGTGATGATGGCACTGAATATATTCCTGGTAGTGAAATTACAAAATGGGAGCTACCTAAGGCTGAGAGCATCCTTGCCGAGCAAAGCTTAAAAGAGACAGTTCCATCTGTTGAGAAACAGACAGGAGATACTAATAGTCTTGCAATCAACGTACTAGGTGTTGATATACATAAGCAAAGCACGAGTTTGCCACTAAATAATAATGATGAAACTTTGAAATCAGCATATCTCCCTGAACCAACAGAACTAAAGTTATTGTTTACTGACAAACCATTTATAACGGAACCTGACCCATGCTTTGATATTCCAGATATAGATTCTGAGTCGCGTAAAGAAGTTGACCGTTGGCATAATCGATACCAATATGCACAAAAAATTCGTGAACCGGCACGTATGGCCCAAGATGTTACAGCGGTTGTTGAATTGGCAGAAACTTTAGATAATCCAGCCCTCTATTGTTTGGCTGGATGTTTTGCTGATATTGGTGGTCTCGGATCCCAACGTGCAAAAGTATACTATGAGGAAGCGATTAAATTCGATTACCAACCTGCTGCCGTTGCACTTGCTACATTATATATTAAAGCAGCAGATTGGGCTAATGCATCAAAATCGTTACTGTTAGCTATACAACTTCATTTTGATGGTGACAAAACACCCCTTGTTAAAAAATTGGGGCAGTGTCTTTTTCAAATGCAAGAGATAAAGGCCGACAGATTAGGTTTATTACTGTCAAGTGGGTTGGAAGGTGATGCGCTTGAATATGCCAAACGCTTGGTTGCACTTGTTGTCAAAGACGAAAGTGAAGCTTATAGCGCTGCCTTAAATGGCAATATCGATATTCTTCGCAAAACAAGGATTGGAAATGATCTCTTTCCTTGGGGTGATGAATCACCCTCAGCCTTAAACCAAAAAAAAGAATCGTCTAAACCTGTGCCCAAAACGAAGAAAGATGCTACTTCTAGAAAAGGGTATATTTCTACCTATAATGTCGATCGTAATTTTGGTTTTATTGTCGAAAGTTCAACAGGGCAAACATGGTATTTTCATAAGAAGTCTATAGAAAGTGAAACATTATTACGTGGTCTAATTATTGGAAAAGTTCAGCAGGATATCATTTTTGTTGGAAAATCAGAGACAATATCCGGTAAATATCCAGAGGCCTCACAGGTTCGTATACTATCGGATGGAGCATCAATAGAAAGCAAAGATATCCGACGTACCCCATTGCGAGTTAGACTTTCAGGAATACCTAGAGATCGTAGCTATTATGCAAAGGCCAAAGAGGCTGAACAGCTTGATCAACTAGAAAAAGCGGATGAGTATTTCTTGATGGAAATTTCTCGCAAAGGAAAGCATTTTAAAAGTGCAATAAAAGATCTTGCAAATCTTAAAAACAGAATGGGAAAATCGAAAGAGGCGATTACACTTCTGGACAAATACAAAGACGAATATAATGGTTCAGAGCTTAGTTCATTAGATCAGATGAAAATCCAGTTCTTTGTGAAAGGACAACAATATCACGATGCCGCAGGATTGTTAGCACAAATTGCAAAAAAAACCGATCAAAAAAAATAAGCGAACAGAATATTTACGGCAGGAGGCCTATTGTTATTACGCCGCGGGAGAGTTTAACAAAGCCATTGCGAAATTAGAGGCTCTACCCAAAGATAGTGCAGTGACTGCTTTGCTTACAAAAATAAACCAAGCAATTGAAGATGGTATCCATGGCAAGATTTCCGAAGAACTGGTTGATGATGAACCCCTTTCAAGTCTTGCATTGGGATTGTCCGCTATGGCGAGAAAACATTTAAATAAGTGCGAATTTAAAGGCACCGATGAAAGGTCACGGGAAAAAGGGCTGTTTCAACAAAATGATTATGATCAAATAAAAAAGCTTCTAGATAACATTAAAGGTCGCCGACCTAGAGATCGAGCCGAATATCAGCTGTCTTTGGCAGCATTGAGTGAAAAAATGCCTGATTTTGAGAAGCATACACAGATGCATACCTACCTGATGTGGTACTTTGCTAGCTTAGCAGAGGCTGCAATGAGTGAGAATATCGAAGTGGACGTTGTTCGATGTTATTGTATTGAATCGTTAAGATTTCACTCTCCATTTCCTCGCAAGAAACTTGAAGACGCATGGGCTCTTTTATTAGGAACATACCTGTCTAAAAACATTGGACCTAGTGTACTACTTAGAAAAGCATATGAAGGCGAACCTCTTTTTTGGCTCTTCAAAAAAAAATCCTGAAGATTGGAAAGCATTTCTTAATGATGCCCCTTATTACAAATTACATGTACCTGTAGCGTTCCAAGCAATTGAAATGCATATAAAAGAATCAGGGTTACCAATAGAAGTTGAAGATAAGATTGAAGAAGAAAGGAAACGAAATAGAAGCATAGATAATGTGTTTCGCTGGATTTCAAAATCCTCATTTTCAATAGATTATTTGCGTACAGCACAAGAACACTTGGCTGAATGTTGTAAACATGTACGGTTTTCTTTAGATGGAGACCGACTTAGAAATGTCTCAAATATGTATAAGCAATGCTCAGAATATCGTCTAGAACGAGATTTTCGAGAGCGCGAAACCAACTATTTACGCTTGGATCAAGCGATTGCGAAAACTTTGGAAGAGATAGACAAAATGCCTACGGTTTTGTCTTTTGAGAGGTTGTATCCCACTTTAAAATCATTGCAAGATTCGTTACAAAAGAATTTTAAACTATTGGAAGATTCAATCCCTGAATTGGAACTTCGCAATGTACTTGATAATGATTTTTATGTATTGAGTAATGATGGCCGTGTTTCATTGCGACTTTTACTTGAGTCAATAAACGAAATTGCACCACCTATTGAGGCAATTAGCCTTGTCCTTGAGCCAGGAGAAAGTGCTCCTTGTCATTCCCCAGAACCTTTGTACGGTGGACAAAGAAGAGAAATTGAGTTGAGCATTAAACCAACGAAAAAAGAAATCAATGACAATACCTTCACTATTCAAACGGTGGTTGAGTACCGTACGCGTAGAGGTGAAAAGACAGAAAAATCCCATCTCTTTCCGATAGCCGTTCGCTTGGGGACTCCAGATTCTTTTGAGAAAATTCCAAACCCATACGGGCGGTATGCTGGAGGTTCACCAGTTGATGAAGATTCTATGTTTTTTGGTCGCTCCGATCTTATTGACCGCATTATCCAGTATATATCAACGGGTGAATCGGGACAGTGTTTTGTTTTATATGGACAGAAACGTTCAGGCAAATCATCAGTGATAAATCAGATAAAAAAAGCGCGTATCGAAAGCAGTTTTTTTTTGTTGATATTTCCGCAGGGAGTTTTGTGCATGCAAAGAACCTATGGAGTTCATTCGCACGTTTTTTTAGTCGATGAAATGAAGCAACAATTGGTACGCATCAAAGAAAAGGTACCTGAAAATTGGCCAAATCCAGAAGATGTAGCTAATAATCCAACAGAGAAAATAAGAGAGGTAACACGTCTTATAAAGCGTATGCATCTTAATATAGTTGTTGCGGTTGATGAATTCACCTATATTTATGAAATGGCGAGGGATGATGCCGAAACGTTTATGCGTGGATGGAAAGCATTGTTAGAAGCAAAGGCCTTTAATGCAATACTGGTTGGTCAAGATACCATGCCAAGGTTCAAACAGGCGTTTCCCAACGAATTTAGCATTACACATGATGAACGTCTTACTTATCTTAAAAAAAGCAGAGGCGGACAGTCTTGCATCACAACCTATATTGTTTAACGGTAAAACGCGGTATCGAGGTCGAGCGCTGGAAAAGATGTTTGATTTGACAGCAGGCAGTCCTTTTTATTTACAGATCACTTGTGATAGACTGGTTCAACACTTGAACGACCGGCGGGCTGTATTTATCACCGAGGCTGATATTGATTACGTGGCACATATCTTAACAGTTGGAACGGAGACATTGCCTCCAGAGCGTTTCAATGCCTTGGTGACAGCAGCAGGGAAGAAAGTGGACACCATATCGGAGGATGACCTATGGCACCTCCTTAGACGCTTAGCCCGAGCATCATCACAGAATGGCTGGTGCTATCGAAATATACTAGCAGAAATATCCAATAGTGACAAAGCATTGAAAGACCTTGTTGATCGTGAAATAATTGTTCCTAAAGGCGATCGAGTTAGTATTCGTGTCGGTTTGTTTGCTAAATGGTTACGTACAAACTAATATCAATTGGGAAATGTTTAGGACATGCATAAAGCTGTTAATCCTTACAGCGGGTGGGGGACACCTGTAAGCGGAGAACGCTTAGTTGGTCGGAGCCAACTACTAGAGCGCATAATTCAAAGGATAAAATCAGAAGCCCATTGCAGTATTGTCGGCTTACCCAGATTAGGGAAGACGAGTGTAGCGCGTGAAGCCATCCGATTGCTGCAAACCACAAATGCAGGGGTAAACGTGGGATATGTTACTCTAGACGCAACCAGTGGCCCTGTACAGGCATATGAAAGAATCCTTGAAGAAATAACATTTGGTACTGTTACTGATGGCATATCATTTCGTGGTTTGACTCACGACGATGCCTACATGGAATTTTTAAGAACACTTCGCCAGGAAAAACGTTCTGGCCATAAGTCGGTTGTGGTTATTGATGAAATGGATGGCATTGTACGAGAGACCTTTGCGGATGCTTCCTTATTTGTTTCTAGAATGCGAGAAGTAGCGAATGATCGCGATCGATATGGAGTAACTTTTGTCTTTGTATCTCGACTCTCCTTAGACATGATCCAAGGAGATGTAGATTGCTCGACGTTGGCTGGGTTGTGTGAGGTGGTTTATTTGCAGCCTATTGAACTTGCCGGGATTATGCAGCTTGCATCGCGTAGTCCTATTTCGATTGAAACCAGTGGTATTGATGCCTTATGCTACTTCACTGGGGGGCATCCTTTTCTTGCTGAAGTTGTAATGTGTGAAGCAGTTGATGGTGGACATTCAAGTCTTGATGCAAAAGCTATCGAAACAGCGCAACATGCTCAAGCACATGAATTTACAAATATGTATAGGCTTTTACAGCAGCTTTTATCGCGTGAGAAGATGTTCGATGCTTTATGCGAACTCGTTGTTGGTCCACAATGGCAGGCAATAAATTTTCATACGGTAACACTTCTAAAACAATACGGTCTACTTCGCAGCAATAATCATTTCTCTGGTAGTGTTGAGTGTATGTCCCAACACCTCAAGGATTATTTAAGTCTTTTGACTCGAACAATTCCTTCTTGGGATTTACTTGGTGAAACCGAACGGCAGTTACGAAATCTTGTCCAAGATAAAATGCAGGAATCATACGGTGAGAATTGGTTTGAGGAACTTCGAAATAGGCATCCGAAAAAGCGAGAAGTTTTGGATAAGCTTATTCTGCAGAGAGATAGAGAGAAACGCATGTTTGGAAACGCGGCGGCTGATTTCATACTGGATTACACATACATAGGTGAGCTAAAAGACCTTATATTTGCTGAATGGGATCGTTACCGTGCAGTATTTGGTGATACCAAAACAGAGTGGGAGAAAAAGTTGCAAGCCGTGATGAGAGTACGTAACCCTATGGCACACTATCGCCCTGTGCCTGCAGAAGTGCTTCATGAAGCAGAAAATATCTGTAAATTATTACTTGTTAAATTAACTGGATCCGGAGATATACTTGATACTAAAAGATCGAAGTAAACGGTTTATTCGTAAAAAGTTTAAAACAGGAGAAACTACGTAGGAAAAATATGGGAATAAAGAGAAGTATCGATGATGAGAAAACACAATCCTCGTGAAAAGAATTAAGGAAGTTGCTTATGGAAAAAAACTCAGAATCTGAATTTGCTGAAGTTGCAATAAGACTGTTCGCGTTCTATAAACGGGTAGCGACGAAAAATGAAGGGAGCAAAACTGTAAGTATGTTCCCATGCTTTACGCTTACTAATGCAGATACAGGAACAGATTCATCAGAACCTTATTTTGAAGAAGTGGAACAGGTCTCGACAACAGCTTTAGGGCTTAACATGCTTCACCCTGAAGCAAAAAGGTTTCTCTCTAGTTCAGTAAAAACATTTGTTCTCAATAAACACTTAAGAGAAGATATAACGAAGAAGTCCGTATGGAAAATCATGGCGCCAAGATGGGTGACCGAAAAACAAAAAGTATGCTGGGATACATTTTTGGTAGAAGGACCAGAAAAAAAACCTTATTTTACTGTCAGAATAGATCATATCGGTGTCTCATATTTTCCAACAGGTGTTACTGCAATCTGCTTCGATATCTTACCTGCTTTTAAACTAACGGATGAGTCCGCACCCCTAATAGGTAAAATGATGGTGAGTACATTCAACCAGGAATATCCTGTACAAGGTCATGGTGGAGGAAAAAGAGGCGTAGTTCTTCACCGGATATTTGATAATGAGCAAAAAGATAAAAAGCTACAATCTGTGAAAAACCGTTTTGGGAAAAATGCGGATTCTGGTGTGATGAAAGGACTTCTTGGGGAAGAAATAACATTAAACGAAATTCTTCATAGCCTTTTAGGGAACGGGTATGAATTTTTGATGGGCGATCGTTTTGTTTCCAGCATTTTTATAAGAACAAAAGGGGAAAATACCGCCAAGCCTTTTGATGACACCAATCATACTGATTTGATTCGTATGTCCAGGGGGCAGAATGATAATTATTTGCCTTACTCTGAAGATTGCAAACCAGGAGGCAGATACATCATAAACACCTTTGAGAATGTGATATTCTCACTATCAGGGGAGGGCATAGCTTGTTGGGTAAAGCCTCAGCACAACCAAATCTTTCTTAAATCAGACCAATTTAAGCAGAGATTTGATACTATCTATCTGCAACTCCTGTTGCTTGCTTTGCATCAAAGATACGCCCTTGTCGACCTCGCCCAACAACTTTCAAAGATAGAACTTCCTCGATTGGATTCAGATTCTCTTGAATTGCTGAGAGAACGATCTATTAAACTTCGACAGCAACGAAAAGATGTGGCTGATTTTTACCTGAGGGCATACTTTAGACAGCCGGCAGTGCTGGATAACCATCAGGTGATTTACCAGAAACTGCAGGATGTGCTTGGCATTACGAATTTATTAGAAGAAGTGCAGAAATCAACAGAAGAACTGGATCACATTATTACGAGTACCTATCTACATGAACAAAACAATCAAAGTATTCATCTGCTGGAAAAAATTGAGGACTTGACGGAAAAACAGGAATATTCGGCGCAGATTGAAAGAACCCTCACCTTGGTTGTTGAGGTTACTGCTTTGCCATATTATACCTACAGTATTACAAAAGCAATTTGTAAACTTTTTTGTGCTTCACATCAGTCTAAACCGGAAGTAGTGCTGAGATGGACTGAGAATTGGCCTGAATGGATTGCTATTTTTATCGCATTAGCCGCGACAGTTTTTGCGGTTACATTGACCTTTATAAGATATAAGCGTATGAAAAAAAAAGAAGTAATTATTCTGGAAGGAGGGAATATAGGAATCATCCTGTGAAAGGTTTTTGCCAAGCACAAAATTTTGTTGCATTCAAAATAATAAGTCTCTACACTGAAGACATGTTGAATCCGTATAGGTATGCCAAAGTGCTTCTTATCTTTGCAATAACAGGCTGTTTCTGCGTAGCTATTGCCACTCCAGATGAGATTAGGCGTGAACGCCCAGGCATACTCTTCAGCCCTTCCAAAATACCACTCCTCGAAGACCCCGGACGTGATGTATGGCAGAAACCAGATGAGGTATTGAATGCCTTAGATATGAAAAGAGGGCAGGTTGTTGCGGATATTGGCGCCGGATCAGGGTATCTTACCGCAAAATTATCTGAACGTGTGGGAGAATCCGGATTGGTTTATGCCGTAGATATACAGCAGGAGATGATCGACTATACAAAGAAGAAGTTGATGGATAGAGGTTTAAAAAACGTAGTAGCCATCCTTGGTGATGTGAATGATCCAAAACTGCCGCCTGAGAAGACGGATACCATCATTCTTCTGAGTACCTATCATGAAATTGCAAGACCTATTGAATTTGTGAAAAAACTGAAGTTGGCTTTGAAGCCGCGTGGGAAATTGGCTATTTTGGAATTTACCGATGAGAGCCCTATCGGTCCCCCTTTGAAATTTCGCCTGCCAGAGGACGTTGTTATGCATGAAATGCAACAGGCTGATTTTACATTGTTACAAAAGTACACACTGCTTCTTCCTTACCAATACTTTTTGGTCTTTACTCCATCCAACCCCTAGGCAATACGGTTATCTGAGAGAGGAGAATCATCATGAAATTTCTTAATCAAAAGATTCAGAAATTTTCTTTAGCTTGGATTGGTATCGTTTTCCTGTGCTCGTGTGCTCAAACGCCTTCATATCCTCCCTATGAGGAAGGGGTGCGTATCATAGTAAGTCCTCACAAGCTGAGTGTCCATTCTGGTTCCGAGGATAAGGTATTTGTTCAAGTGTTGGATAAACAGGGAGGTCCGCTCTTTGGAGTTAAAGTTGCTGCCACAAGTACCTTGCCGACAGTTGCTACGGTTACCCCTGATGCGCTCACCGATCCTGTTGGCAAGTCCATATTTACCGTAAGTGGGATTTCTCCTGGCGCCACACAGATCATTTTTTCTGTCGCAGGACAAAAGGCAACCATGGAAGTTGTTTTCATAGGACATTAACAGGAGCTTTATATCTGGCGATTTTTATGAGGAGACATAGGTATTGCACTTCGGCCATTGTCATTTCCTTGCGTAAAGTGAGGAAAAGTCGCCGAAGGCCTGATTAAAAAGAATCCCGGTAGAGAAGATGCTTTTTTTTCAAATACTGTGAAGTTTGCATGATAAAGGAATAGTTGGTTATCAACTCGAATACAGTTAGGTGGTAAGGTGCCGTCTTATATTTTGCTCATGATAATGTTGGTAACGTTCATCGCCTCCGCGGGAAGTTATTTTTTTGCTAAAACGAGGTTATTATCAATTTTCCTCATTCTGTTTTATACCGCGAGCACGTTTCTCTCTTCTTCACTATTTTCCAATCACCCCCTCTTTCTCTGCATAATCATAATCGTCTTTATTGCCCTACCAATCCTGTGTCTTATTATCTTTGCCCTTGATGTACAGTATGGACTCTTTTGCACGGACACTTCGTTTGTTTTTATTCTTGTCTGGTTGTTGATACCAGCACTTTCCTTCATAAATTTTATCACGTACCTTTTCAAGGTTCTCTATGCCTGACATATACAAAGTATTTATCAGCGCGGGCGACTCCTCGGGCGATATTCACGGGGCAAATCTTATGTCCTGCATGATGAACAAGAATCCCCGGATACAATTTTATGGGCTGGGGAAAAATCGTATGAAACAGGCGGGTTTGCATTGTCTCCATGATATGTCCAGCAAATCTTTAATGTGGCTCCACGTCCTGACGGAGCTAACCACCTTTCTCAAAATGAAAAAAGACTGTGTCCGTTTCTTTCAGCAGGAGAGACCCAACGCCATTATCCTGATCGATTACTGCGGATTTAATTTTCATCTGGCTAAAGCAGCAAAAAAACTTGGAATCCCTGTAATTTATTATGTCTGTCCGCAGATTTGGGCGCATGGCCCCTGGCGGGTAAAGAAAATGAGAAAACTAACAGACGCGCTCCTTGTTATCTATCCCTTCGAGAAGTCTTTTTATGAAAATGCTGGTATTCCTGTCACTTATGTAGGCCACCCCTTATTCGACGAAATTTACAAGCATAGAATGGATGAGGGGCGTGTCTCAGAACTCAAGAAAACCGGAGAACCGGTGGTCGCTTTTCTCCCGGGAAGCCGCCGGCAGGAAATCGTCCGGTTATTGCCATTGTTCCTACGAGCAGCAGAACTCATAAATCAGGCAATCCCTACCGCACAATTTCTTATCTCCTGTAGTGATGAACAGTATCTTCCGCTTATGAAGGATCTTACCAGGGAAGTAACCATCCCTTGTACTATTATCCAGGGAAACGTTCACGAGATCATCAAGGCGTCCAACCTTTGCATTGCCGGCGCAGGAACGGTTACCTTACAGATTGCCTACTACCTCAAACCCATGATAGTTCTTTACAAGATATCCCCATTCGCTTACTTCATTGCCAGGCCGTTCCTGACAACACCATACATTGGGCTGGTAAATGCCCTTGCACAAAAGACCATAGTTCCTGAACTCCTGATGCTTAGGAAAAATTCCCCCTGGTTGGCTCGTGAGGCGATTCAATTACTCAGGAATGGTCAGAAAAAGCAAGCCTGTATAAATGAATTAGTCTCCTTAATAGATTCGATTGGAAGGCCCGGGGCATCTGAACATGCAGCGGAGGAGATATTAAAACTTATATGGGACGCTTAATTTACGGAACATGATTTACGCGGTATTTTACAGAACGGTCTATTTTAGCAAAAGAACTCCAACACTCGGATCGTTTTGCATCTGTTGTATAGCGTCATCATGCGTTCGCCTTAATCTCTCAATTTGGGTAGTAGTACAGTTACCCGCTTTAATCCAAATTATTTTAGGAGGGAACCCTTGCAAAATACTTAATTCATTAAAATCCGCATCTTTAGTCACAATTGTAAAACCATGTTCATGCGCCCATCTCCAGACTTCGTTATCTGTCGCACGGTCAAGTCCATTCAAATATACATGAGTCGAATTTGGAAATATATCAGCAAGACTTTCAACCAATTTTGGTGATAGGTTTTGGTCGAAAAGGAGATTCATGACTGCGTTATCAATAACTGGCGTTCACGATCAGCAGCATAACCCAAACATGCCTGAATGTCTTCCTTCGTCAGGTAGGGGAAATCTTTTAGTATTTCTTGTGTGGTCATTCCCGCCGCTAAATATGACAATACATCATACACCGTAATGCGCATACCGCGAATACATGGTTTCCCGCAACGTTTGCCAGGTTCGATGGTTATTATTTCTTGATATTTCATAGATAGGTTAAGAACCTCAAATAGAGTATCTAAAAGCGTGGTAATTAGCACAAAATTGATGTTTACTATAACTAACTACAGCCCTGTTTTCAATATAAAGTTGGCAGTTCCAGTATCCAAGAACATGCAGCGAAGGAAATACTCAATTTTCTGCAGCGTCCTCCATGAGCGGCGATCTTTTTCCGTGCCGCGATGCTCTGATTGAGAATCTACGTCGGCTCCGTAAACCAGATGAATTTACCGTATCGATCGAAACCCTTGATGATGTCGTATTTGAAAGAGATGGCGAAGGAAAAGAACTTATCCAGATAAAGCACCATATCAATAGAGCTGCCAATTTAACGGATGCGTCACCTGACTTATGGAAGACTTTGCGTATGTGGTGTGGAAATTTTATTTCTGGAGTGATTCGACAAGATTCCGTTCTATTGCTCATAACAATTGCTGTTACTCAAGATGGCTCAGTTGCATCATACCTTAAAAAATGAAAGAAACCGCAGGCAATTGAACTATTAAACACCACGTCTGAATCTTCAACGAATAGAGATAATCAGCATGGATATGAAGCATATCGTTCATTAGATACTAATCAGAAAACCATGTTATTGAACTCGATTTGCATACGGGATGCCTCGCCATTGATACCGGAGATTGATTTGTTCCTATAACAAGAAATGCGCTTTGCCATAGAGCGATAGTATTTATCATTATTCCTCCAGACGTCTAGCCCGGATTTCTCACCGATGCATGAGACAATCCTCAGTAATTGTGGTATAAGATGTTTGTAGAGAACAGACTATAGAGAACACGAGGAGGGTAGAAGGTGAAAACAGGGTGTAAAGATGCCATAGAGTATCAGGAGTTAAGCGGAAG
>AYTS01000077.1 GCA_002009475.1 Candidatus Brocadia carolinensis
AAAAAAGATGCTGAAATTGGGAATAAGGCTCGCCACGGTATAAGGTAATACAAGGAAAACAAGCCCTCCTTAAGCAGTTTCAGGTACCCTTTCATACGAAAATACAAAATTATGATTTGGATGGAAAAATCTTAAACGTTTCCTGACTTGCTTATCGATCGTATTTTAATTTACACACCCTTTCCTTTGTCTTTTATTCTTATTTACTGCAACATTCTCGGACAGCCTGTTATGGTTTGCCACAAATTCCTTGAGTAAGGCATGTATTGAAGTGTTTCGACAAGACTTGACCTTCTCTCGGGGTCTTTGATTACTCTAAAGAAGGCTATCAAGTGACGGTCAATATCGTTGATTACTTCCACCGGTGAGGGTGTCTTGCTAAAGAGTAGATGTCCTGCACCGCAAAAGGGTTCGCAATACAAGACATGCTCAGGTATCATGCCGGTAATCCAGCTACGCAAATAATACTTGCCACCAAAGCGATTTACCGGCGATTTCAGCATTTAGTCTACCTCTTGTACCTCAGCTATGTTCTTGTTGATAAAGTTATCCAGGTCTATCTTACGATATCTGTTTAGTCTGCCTAGCTTGCATGTTGGCAATATCTTCCGCATAGACCAATTGTAGATTGTGCTTAGTTTTACCTGAAGGTATTGTGCTGCCTGCTCTGGTGTTAAAAGGCTATTATTTTCAATTTTCAAATCATTCATTCGTATTACCTCCATTTTAGTTTGAATAAAATTTATATCTTTTTGTAATTTTTTCGCTTGCTTTAAGTTCTTTAAGTGTGTCTAATACGCTTTGACCTCTATTCCACCAGTGGTATTTGTTTGGTGAGTCAAAGGGAATCCTTAGTACGCCATTATCCAGGTATGGCAAGGGTTTAATCTTGCCAGCTTCTAATAATTGCTTTGCTGACTGTTCTGGTAGTTTTATAGTCTGACCTTTTTTGAGTTCCTTAATTCCTTCAGGAGTTTTAGCAGTAAAGTCCGATATAACTTCGTAACGATTCATTACTCAACCTCCACGTTTTCTACTTCAAAAGGTATGTCTAAGGTTGGCTTTTGACTGGTCTGACTGGTCTGAGACTCCGCAGACTGGTCTATGTGTGCCAGACCAGTTACTTTTGAAGTGGTCTGACTGGTCTGAGACTTATTCAGACCACCAGACCAGTCCGTAAAATCAGGGGAATCCAGCCGTTCTTGTGGTAGGTGGTCTGGAATAGGCAGACCAGTTACCTTATGGGTGGTCTGGTGGTCTGGGTATATATAAGGCAGACCACCAGACTGGTTAGGTTTGGCTACCCTGTAGTATGTCGGCTTACCCTTTCCCTGACTTTCTGAAATCCAGTATTTACCCTCACCCTTTTTTAAAAGCTTTATCACCTTTCCTTTGTATTTAATTCTTAGCTCATCTCTAACAAGTTCAAATATGTCATTCGTTTTTAATGGGTTTTTCCCGGCTAAGAGACTGTGTATTTCTTCCAGGGTTTCCGTCTCAGGGTCTGGAGCAAGAGCAAAACAGCCTTTTTCGGTGTCGAATTCCAGGAACATGCTAAACGGTTCGTAGCGTGTCTTGTCCTGTGTTCCAAACCGATAACAACAATTGTCATCGTCGTCGTCGGTTTCATTTTCCTCTGGCGTGTGGCAGCCCTTTTTGGCCTTGTGCAGTGAAAGGTTGTGGTCGCATAGGTCAAATATGGCCGTGCTGCCCTTGTAAATTTTATCATTCCCCTTGCTGGTGTGATGGAGTAGCAGAATCGTATAACCACAGTCCCGAAGCTCTTTTAGTCTTTGCATGATCATGGCCATGTGTTGGCTGTCGTTTTCGTCACGGCTTTGAGATGCCCGCAACGTGTCGAATATCAACAAAGCTTTCTGTGGTAGCTTTTTATAAAGCTCATATTCTTTGTCTAATCTGGGTGGTTTTATCTCATTCGATCCGTGCCAGAACAAGACGTGTTTTGCGTCTATACGCTTGACTCTTTCACATAGGGTGGGGAGTGAATTTTCAAAGTCAATATACACAACCGGCATCTCTGCTGTTTCAAGTCCAAGAAAAGGAATCCCTCTGCTAACTGCATCCGCTATGCTAATCGAAAGAATCGTCTTGCCCATTCCACCACGTGCAGAAAGCAAGGTAATTGCTTCTTGTGGAAGGAGTCCCTTAACAGCCCAGCTTACTGGCAAGTCTAACTCCTGTAACTCAGCGCCGATTTTCAAAGCTTTCGTGAGGTCAAAACCGCTTTCGTCATCCTTCTTGTCTGCCTGTGGACTCCAAAGGGGAGTATCCCTAACCAACTTCAGGAGTTTTTCCGTATCATTACCTGGTATTTTTAACCAGTCGGAAACATCGCCCTTTGTCGGGACGCCTGGCAATTGTTCGATAACTTTTATAGACCTGGCAGAGGTAACTAGCTTTTGCGCTACGTCCTGACCATGCTTTGCGCCTGGCTCATCGTTGTCACAGATTATGACAATGTCTTTACCGGTGAAGTATTGGCTAAACTCCCCCCGCCACTTGCCTGCCCCTTGTGGGTTTGTGGTAGCAGCTAAGCCTATATTTGCCAAATTGTTACAATCCTTTTCCCCTTCGCAAATGAAAACGGTATCACTGGCCTTGACCTCTGGAAGTCGGTAAGGGACAATTCTCACACCGTCCAGATTCCAGATGCGACCACCCCTACCGTCCGGCCGCCTCTGTCTGAAGGTCTTTGGGACAAAGCGGACTACCTCAAATAAGAGTATTCCGCCTTCGTCTGTGTAGGGATAGACAGCCTCTATCTGCTTTGTTGTATCTCTACCATTGTCGCTGTTAGACGATAGCTCGTTAAGGGCTTCCTTGAAGGTAATCTGCTTTAAGCGCATCAGGAATTTTACCACGTCTCCCCCGTCCTTACAGCTATGACAGTGGTATAACCCTGTTCGTATGTTCACTGACAAAGAAGGGTTTTCGTCCTCATGGAAAGGGCACAATCCCATTGCCTCAGCTTTCCCGTTGACCTTCAAAGAAGGAATGAAAGTTTTGTAAAAATCTGCAAAATTAATCCTGTCCAAAATCTTTTGTTTTTGCATTTTCAGCCGTCCCTTCTAAAAGGCATGTAACCAAGTCAACCAGTCTTGACCGTTCCTTTGTGTAAGGTAGTTTTAGAATACGCCCCCTGAAAACTTCCAAGCCCCGCCGTGTAGTTTTTGAAAGTTGTGGAATTTTATCCATTTTTGCCATCCTTACACTTGCAGGAAGGATTTAGCAGGAATGCATCAATTGCGTTTCGTAACGTTTCACTTCTCGGCTGTTTTAACCTTTTACTAAGCTCAGTGAATTCTCTATGTGTTTTCGCTGGGAGTAACCCCTGAATAAATCGATATCCGTCTTTTACATTCACAGCGTTTAACCTCCTTAAAATAAAAAATCCCTTATAAATAAGCCCCACGGCTCATCTATAAAGGATTATATGAATGAAGGAGTTAATTCCAAATCAAACCTAATTAGCCGAACTTACGCAAAAAGTGTAGCCGAAGCGGTACTTTTGCATAGTGAGCAAGTCGTAAGTGGTTGAATAATACGGGTCGAGAATTTTTGCCGGCGATGTAGTGTATGAATAGTGAGGATTGTGTTGACGTTTTCGTCTTCTCTGGTATAATCATGGTATGTATATCAGAGATGCATACAAAAAGAGAGGTGATAAGAAATATTCCTGTCTGGTCCTGGTTGAGACCATAAGGACGAAGAAAG
>AYTS01000078.1 GCA_002009475.1 Candidatus Brocadia carolinensis
TCCCGTATTTCCCTCATGTCCAATTTCTTCGCTTTGGCTTACTTTTGGTATCATGTACCTTAGTATGCCTTTTATGCCTCAATTTGTCCAGCAAAAAATTGTCCAACTGTAAGCGTAAACGGGGGGAGACAGAGAGAAAGTCGCCGAAGGCTTAATTAACTAAAAACTGGTCCTCATGAAAATGGGGAAATGAAGTTTTTAGAGAGTATTTTAAAAGCCAAACCTTGCAAGGTTATATTTCCTCCTTTTTTCTCTTAAGAATGTTATGGATTTCATCATTTAAAGCATTTCGCCACAATAAATATTTCCTGGGAAAAGGCTTGTCTTTCTTTATCATAGTATACAAATAATTAATCCTCGACTCTACCATCAGTTTAGCCATCTCTGTGTGATCATGCACGTAGGTATTTATTAAATCTAAGATTTTGTCTTTGTTCGCATAAAATCTTTCTATTATTTCTGTGATATGAGGCATATCATGAATGACATTTTTACTGAAAAACCAAACGACTGCATCCGGGAAAGATAAGATATCATCATTTTTACTAATAACAAGAGATGCATTGTGGTCAATAGCATACGTTTTTCCCTCGTCAGTAAATAACACATTTTCCAAATGCCTGTCGCTATTCCCAATAACGAAATCAAAGACTTTTAATCGTTCATAATCTTTTTTTTCTTCATCCGTAAATCTATCAATTTCATACCCATTTTTGGCATTTTTGATCCAATCCTGAATCGAACCATCATACCGCACGTCACCAATCATATCATCAATCACCATGGTTTTAGGCACAAGCCCCAGACCCACAATCTTATCAATCTGATAAGCAATCGCTTCCCGGATTGCAGTATCCGGATTATCAGCCATCCAGTAATGCCGGATATCACACTTGAAGATTACGGCGCTTCCGTCTTTAAATATAATCTTTTCTGGCCCGCGTGGTCCCCCCCATCCAGCGGTCGTATTCGATACGATCTATCTCTTTGTCTTTTATTGTGCCAAAGATCCCTTCTTTTATGCCTTTTTCAAAAATATTTTTTTCTATCATATTGGGGTTTGTACCTTCTTGTTAAAGATTTTCAATATTTTCCATGGCTTAACGCAATGCTCAGCCACGCGCAGTTTTAACGCGTCGGTTGAGGAGCGTTAGGCGTTCCTTTTCTTGTCTTTTAGTGATTTCAGTAAAGGAACTCAATGCCTGATTAAAACGAGACTGCTTTCTCCATCTGACTAGGGTCATGAATATTAAATAATAGTTGCTTCAAAGCCGCTATCTTATAACTCAGTTTTTTGTTTTGGATCCGCTCTGCGTTTGCTGCTAAAAATTAGCGTAAATGATAAATGGAAGCCCTTGATATTTAAATGCGACCTTTTGTTTTCTTCGTATTTTTGGTATTGTGAAGTATATTCAATGATCAAGGTCTGACGTCTCTGCGCTCGGTTTCTATAGAACCATGATATGATACTATATGTGGTATTATTATTTGTCAAGGAATAATGTTCAAATTGGATAGAGGCTTGATGGTTCTGACACTTTTAGCCTTGAAAGGACGACACATTATCTAAGGGACAGAAACAGATATGTCCACATGCAGATGGTGATGGGCCAACCAGAACTATAGATAGCCAGCACTCTCCTCTACCTGGAATTGCATGGCGCTACTTACGGGAGGGATAATACAACCGTGGGAAGTAAAGACCGTGAGGTTGTGGTTAATTCGTGTTGCAGGGAAATTGACAAAGGGAAGCAGGCAGTTGACCTTGAAGCTACCGGAGAAGTTTCTGCATCAGGAAGAATGGCGAACGTGGGAAGGCATGTCTCTGAATGTAGCGTTCGGATAGAAAGTGATTGCTGTCTTTGATTCGGGGTATTTTGAGTGCTGAAAACACCGTGCAGAGAGATGGTATGTTTCCATTCCGGTTTTTGTCGCTCCGAATGGTTGAATCGGGGCTATTTTCCGATTCTTTTTCTCCTAAATGGCGCTGGGCAACTCAGAAAACCCAAATAAACTGAAGCGTATCATTGATTTTTGTCTAGCAAGGGTATTCTAGAAGGTCGATTTTCGCATAGCGAAAATCATTTGCAGAATTTAGGTAGAATCATTATACTCGGACATTGCTTTTCTCCTGCTTCACTCCGCAACTGGGCGGACAAAACATGCTCATAAAATCCCTTCTTATCTTTATCCTCACCTACGTCATCATCTCTGCACAGAAGATGAAATGGCATAAACTGGACAGACCCTCTGGGGCATTGCTGGGCGCAGTGTTTATGGTACTCGCCGGCGTATTAACGCTGGATGAGGCATACCGTGCGGTGGATTTTAATACCATTTTGTTATTGCTGGGCATGATGATCCTCATTAGCTATCTCAAGATAGCGAATTGTTTCACCTATCTCTCGTATTTACTGGTTACCCATGCCAGAAACTCCTTTCTCTTGCTGTGTTTTGTATCCTTCTCCAGCGGCATCTTGTCTGCGCTGTTTGTGAACGACACCATCTGCCTGATGTTCACGCCACTCCTGATACTTGCCCTAAGCCAGACGAAGCTCAATCCTGTCCCTTATCTTATTGCGCTTGCAACCTCGTCCAATATCGGAAGCGTGGTTACGCTCACGGGTAATCCACAAAACATGCTCATCGGGGTTTTTTCAAAGATACCGTATTTGGATTTCACCTGGCATCTCCTGCCTATCGGGTTCCTAAGCCTTATGGCCAATGTGCTTATCATTTTCCTCCTATTCAAAAAGGATATTACCTTGAAAAGGCTGGCGCCAATTGTGCTGGCAAAACCTGAGCTTGATTTAAAGCTTACGGCAAAATCTCTTCTTGTGCTCTTCTGTATCTTTTTAGGTTTTGTTTTTACAGGCAATCTTCCGTTATCGGCAATAACCGGCGGACTTGCCTTGATTATCATATCAGGGACAAAACCCCAATATGCCCTGGAAAAGGTTGACTGGACGCTGTTACTCTTTTTCAGTGGACTGTTTATTGTGGTAGGAGGCATCAATAAGGCCGGGGTTTTAGCTATGGCACATACTGCCGCCGAACCTTATCTGGGACAAACCCCATCAAGCCAGATTATCCATTTCAGTATCTTTTCCGTCATGGCATCCAACCTGGTCTCGAATGTGCCTTTTGTCCTGTTATCAGCAACGTGGATTGATACATTTCTTGATCCAAAAACGATGTGGTACGTACTGGCCATGAGCAGCACGTTTGCCGGCAATCTGACCGTTATGGGTTCCGTGGCAAATATGATTGTCCTGGAACTTTCGAAGGAACACGTTCATGTGGGATTTTGGGATTTTTTCAAAGTGGGGTTTGCAACGACCGTGGTTTCCACGCTTATTGGCACTGGCCTGTTCATTCTTTTTATTCAATATCCTCTAAGGTAGGTCAACCGTCCCGGTTGACATCATAGTGACAATCGGAGGCGTTTGTCTACCTGGAGGTAGGATTGGTTACAGTTATGCTGCGTCAGTTTGCCCTATCCTGCTCTACTAAGCCACTACGCCATATTGACGTCCATTTTCCGTATCTCTTTTACCCGTTTCAGCAAAAGGGTTGATGCCAGTATTCTCAGAAGGGATGAGACGGCAAACAGGGTAATCAACCGATATCCAAAGAGCGGGGGAATGTGGGTCGCAAGAAAACCACCAAGCAGATTGCCGGCACAAATCGAGAAACCATTAAAGATGTTAAAATAAGCAATGCAGCGGGTGCGTTTTTCAGGGATTACCGAGTCGTAGATAAAATTGGAGGAACAGAGATTAAAGCCTGCCCAGAACATTCCCGCCAGGATTTGTATGATAATCAGAAAATACACCTGCCGGGAAATCAGCCACATGGCTGGCAGAACCGATATAACAAGACTGCATATCCAGATGATCTGCCGATTCCCCAGAGCGTCCGCGCGTCGACCCCAATAGCTTACCGCCAGGATACTCGCCAGGGGAACGCTGGTGGTAACGATAGTGTAGGTAATGTAGGAAAAACCCAGATCCCTGAGCATGAATACGGGAAAGAACGGGGAAGCGATAAATACGGCAAAACTAAAACAACTGTGAAAGATCACAAATCTCCCGAAATTTCCAGCATTTAACCTTCGTAAAAATTCTCCCGTCGAGAAATAGTGTTCACGTTTTACCTCCAGGGGCGGTTCATACATCCTGCACAGGAAATACCATGAGATGTACCGTGAAATCATGGCAATAAGAAATATGACCGTAAAACCAAACAGGGCATGTTTCTTAAAAAATTGCAGGAGGTATCCGGCAAGAAAGGAGCTGGCGACCGTAACCAGGCTAATCAGCCGCCCGCGCATGCTGAAAAACGCGCCTCTTTTTCTTTCAGGAACGAGGTTCGCCATAAGAGAACCCCATGCAGGACCGGCAAAGGAAGCAAACGAGACGTATAAGGTGCAAAAGCCAATGAGGGCATACACCCGCATGTACTCCGGTAGATAGGGGATCATTGCCATCGGAAGCAGCATAATGGCGTGGATAAAGACAAACCTTACAATCACCTTCTTGCGGCTGCCGAATCGTTCGGCAAGATCGGCAACCTTGAGTTGCGCCAGTGAGGGGAAGAATTGGGAGGCAGCACTTAATAAACCGATCTGGAAAGCGCTTGCGCCAAGGGCTACGGCAAAGGGGTTGATGTAGTTGTCGCCAAACCCGGTCGTTGCGGCAAATGCCACACCGTCCTTGATAGAATACTTCAGGCTTTTTCTGACGGCACTTCTTTCCTGCTGCTTGCTCAGATGCGCTTCCATGAAAAGCTAATACTCACGTTAAGGGTATAATCCGCGCAGCTTCTTGGCTTCTGCCACACGCCCTATCCCCAGCATTAATGCGGCAGTTCGCATATCGACGCCTTGTTTGTTGGAAAGGGCAAGCACCCGGTTAAATGTGCCGACCATGACATCCTTGAGCTTTTTCTGAATGTCATCTTCGCCCCAGAAATAATACTGAATATCCTGCACCCATTCAAAATACGACACCGTCACGCCACCGGCATTAGCAAGGATGTCCGGGACTAAAAATGCTTTTTTATCGAAGAGTATCTTGTCAGCTTCTGGCGTTGTCGGACCGTTTGCCCCTTCTACGATAATTTTGGCTTTGACTTTATCCGCATTTGTTTCGGTAATCTGGCCCTCTATGGCTGCCGGTATAACCACATCGCAATCCAGCTCAAAAAGCTCTTCGTTGGTAATCGCATCCGCTTCCCGTAAACCAACAACATGTTTATGTTCTTTGATATGATGCAGGAGATAGGGAAGAAGAATACCTTTCGGATTGTATGCACCACCGCTAACATCACTCACGGCCACGATATTACAACCCTGGTCATACAGGAGCCTGGCAGCGACTGAACCAACATTGCCCATACCCTGAATGGCAACGCGTAAACCGCGAAGTTCTTTATATAAAACCCGTGCCGCCTCCATAACCATATAGGCAACCCCGCGTCCTGTGCCCTCCGCCCTTCCCAGCGACCCCCCTAATAACAAAGGCTTGCCGGTAACAACGCCCGGAACGGTATTTCCCTGCTGCACGCTGTACGTGTCCATCATCCAGGCCATCGTTTGGGAATTGGTGTACAGATCAGGCGCCGGGATGTCCTTATCGGGCCCTATGATTTGAACAATTTCGGTGGTATAGCGCCGGGTCATGCGCTCAAGTTCAGTTTGCGACATTTCTTCCGGATTGCATTGAACGCCACCCTTCGCTCCACCGTACGGCATGTGCATAAGGGCGCACTTCCACGTCATTAACATGGCAAGCGCCGAGACTTCATGGAGATCGACATTCGGATGGTAGCGAATACCGCCCTTGGAAGGGCCCAAGGTAATATCATGCTGTACCCGGTAGCCCTTGAAAACCTTTACCGTGCCATTGTCCATCCTGACGGGTACAGAAACAATCAGGGAGCGTTTGGGAAACCGCATACGTTCTCTGATTTCATCTTCTAAATGCAATATTTCAGCTACGGTATCAAATTGTTCAAGCGCCGTTTCGAAAAGAATGTCGTTTTGTTCCATCTCAAGTAGTCCCTCAGGTAATCAGATTATGGTGCCCCGAACAAGGAGCTGCCGGGAGAACGAGTTATATGGAGGGCGAATAAAGGCACTGGTTTTTACGCCGTATCCACCTTCAATATTTTTTGATGTTAGTAGATTCGTTTCGCTTAATCCATCCTGCTGCAAAACCGCTTAAATAAAATAAAAATTCCAGTACATTAAAGTAGGCCTTCGGCGACTTTTCCCCCTGTTTCCCCCCAGTTTACGGGGGGATTATGGGGGGTGATTGAAATTCCTTAACGTCAAGGAATATCGAATAGGGAAGTAAAAATACTTCATCCTCCAACATTCCTTGTTTGATATTCGGCATACTGCTTTACACTGGAGAATAAAGAAACTCCTCGCTTTGCAACAACTTTGAAATTCCATACGATCGATTTACATTATAGTAAGTTAAAACAGAGATTGCAAGGCATGAGATATTTTTTAATCCAATACACATACGCCTCTTCGGTCCTCATGCTATAGTGCTTTACACGAATTGCATCACACACCTGAACCAATAATTTTGGTTTGGACATACGACTTCCTTTTCGTTATGAAAAAATAGTATGGCAATTTTTCGCTAATTTAAGGTATATTGACAGCAAGACATTCGTGAACCTTATTATATGCCAGAATAGCCGTATAATAAGCTCTAGTAAACGTATTATATGTACTATTAGTTTCTCAAATACTGGGTGGACTCACGACAGTTGATGAGGTCGTTAAGGTTGTCGAGGCAAGTACCAAGTTCTTAGGAATCCTCATGTGGCCAGGAATTTTATTGTTTGTTCTCATCCGTTTTGGCCCTGCCTTGCACGATTTCTTTTCCAGCCTAGCAGAATTCTCATTCAAAGGAGCTGGCTTTGAAGCTTCTGCAAAACGAAGACAGGCGGAAGCCACTGCAGCGCTGGTTGCAGCGACCGTCGCCAGGCCAGCAGAGGGTGCAACTCCAGAAGCCACGGCAGAAGAGGCAAAGGCTGCAGCGGAGCTGGTTGCAGAAACTGTGACCGCGCGCGTAATCAGGCGTGCAGGAAAATCATTCGTGTTGTGGGTCGATGATCGGCCAAGTAACAATATGCATGAGCGGCATGCACTCGAAGCACTTGGAGTCAATTTTATTCTCTCTACTTCCACCAAGGATGCCCTGGAAAAGTTGAAACATCAGCGATTCGATGCCATTATTTCTGACATGGGACGCACTTCTGATTCGCAAGCGGGTTATACGCTTTTGGACGCACTCCGCACTTCAGGGGATCGAACCCCCTTTATTATCTATGCTGGTTCGCGTGCTCCTGAGCACAGGGCAGAAACACGACGAAGAGGGGCACTTGGGTGTACAAATCGGCCTGAGGAGTTATTTGACATGGTGTTGTCTGCCCTAGGGCGAAAAACCTAACGACAGCCTGGAGCCGACTGCCTACAGCGTCCGCTCCGGCCCCACTTTCGGCAGGACGTTCGGCAGATTAATAAGGGTAAGGTTTGATTCGTGCAAATAAAATTCTCATGTCACACGAAAAGAAGAGCAAAATTATATAAAATTCCAGAGTCAGTGCTGATCAAGATTTTGGAAGGAAAAGAATTATCTAAAGAAAATTAGGATACAATAATAAACGAATAGTCGTTTTCAACACGCTCGTTCGTGTTAGACAGAGAAAATACTGTAGTTATTCCTAAACTCCCGCCTGCGGGGGACACTCCGTGGCACGCATTCTGTTTTGGTTGGATTGAATTCAAATGTCTGGATTTTCAAAGGGCTAAATTGCTATAGATAATGTACGTTTTCCGTCTATAGAGTAATTTCTGCTAATGCCTGAAATGCACGAAAATCCTCCCAAAATTATCACGGTCTTTCTCGATGCGGTGATACAGTTTTTTGATGTCAGGCCGGTTGAGAAAGCGCAAAACAGTCTTCTTTAACTGCCCGCTTCCCTTGCCGGGAATGATCTCCACCAATGCAATCCTTTTCTCCACGGCTTCAAAGATAATCCGGTTGAGTTCACTTTCGATTAAATACCCTTTTTTGCAGATGTCGTGCAGATCGAGTTTTAACTTTGCCATACCAATACGGATGACGGAATATTTTCTTTGCAGTTAACGCCTATAGAATCTTACCGTCTGAATCGTTGAATTCTATTGACTCTCCCGACATATTCGGCTATAGTAATCCCTTTATTTTTTGTAAATACCCGCATGGCAATCCTTGCTAAGGTGGAAGGAATATTACAAAAGATTGAGTGAATATGAAACAAAAAAAAACTCTGGGGTGGTAGATTCGCAAAGCAAACGGCAGCCTCGGTTGAATCCTTTACCGAATCGGTTTCCTTCGACTGGCGACTTTATCAATATGATATTGAAGGGAGCATCGCCCACGCGACGATGCTTGCAAAGTGCAAGCTCATTACGGAAAAGGAAAAAGACGCAATCGTAAAAGGTCTGCAGGAAATTCTTGCTGAAATAGATGCCGGGAAGTTCAAGTTCAAAGAATCTCTCGAAGACGTTCATATGAATATTGAGTCGGCGCTGATTGAGAGGATTGGCGAGGCCGGTAAAAAGCTCCACACTGCCCGGAGCCGGAACGATCAGGTTGCTCTCGACCTGCGGCTCTGGATGCGCGATCAGACACGCACAACGATACATTTTTTAATAGCATTACAAAGGGCATTGGTAACAAAAGGGAAAATGTTTTTTGAGTTCATCATGCCGGGTTTTACCCACCTTCAGCATGCCCAGCCGGTGTTGTTATCCCATTACTTGCTGGCATATGTCGAGATGCTGGAACGGGATTCGACACGGCTCCGGGACTGTTTTGATCGGCTCAATACATCACCCCTTGGTGCGTGTGCCCTTGCTGGTACAACGCTTCCAACGGATCCGCCGTTTACGGCAAAATTGCTGGGATTTAAAGGGGTTTGTGAAAACAGCATGGATGCCGTAAGTGACAGGGACTTTTGTGTTGAGTTTACCTTTTGTCTCTCCATGATTGCCATGCATTTGTCCCGCCTGTGTGAGGAATGGATTATCTGGTGTAATGACGAGGTGAAGTTTGTCGAAATCAGCGACGCCTATTGCACGGGGTCCAGCATTATGCCGCAAAAAAAGAATCCTGATGTCCTTGAGTTGATCCGGGGGAAATGTGGCCGGGTGTTTGGCCATTTGACGGCATTGCTCACGTTGCTTAAAGGATTGCCGCTGAGTTACAACCGGGACATGCAGGAGGATAAGGTTGCGCTCTTTGATGCGTCAGACACGGTTCTGTCGTCGTTGTCCATTCTGACAGAGCTTGTGGCAAATACTAATTTTAACCGGGAACAGATGACGGCGGCTTGTGAGAAGGGGTTTATTGATGCGACTGCGTTAGCGGAATATCTGGTGAAAAAGGGGGTGCCGTTCCGGATGGCGCATGAGATTGTGGGGAAGATTGTACGTGAATGTATTCGGGTGCATTGCAAGCTGACAGATTTGCAACTGGAAGGCTTTCAGGCATTTTCGTCCGTCATTGAAAAGGATGTGTATAAGGTGCTTGGTGTGGAGAATTGCATTAAAAATTACCGGAGTTATGGTTCTACTGCGCCGGGTTTTGCAAAAAAGCGTATTGCGTATTGGGAAAAAAAATTAATTACTGCAAAGGGTAAATGATTTATGGATACTTTTGAATACAGGGACAAGACGCTCTTCTGCGAGAAGGTAAAGATTGAAGATATTATTGCACAGGTGGGAACTCCTGTCTATATCTATAGCAAAAATGCGATTTTAACCCGTTATCATGAGCTAAAGACTGCCTTTGGTGATGTGGACACCCTGATCTGTTTTTCCGTTAAGTCTAACTCTAACCTCTTTATTTGTAAAATATTGGCAGAGGTGGGATCGGGTTTTGATGTGGTCTCCGGAGGTGAGTTGTTCAGGGTAATCAAGGCCGGCGGTGATCCATCAAGGATTGTCTTTGCCGGTGTAGGGAAAACTGACAGTGAAATCCGATATGCCCTCGGGAATGATATCTTTATGTTTAATGTGGAATCCCTGGCGGAACTTGAGCATATTAACCGGCTGGCAAAAGAAGCAGGCAAGGTGACAAAAGTGGCTTTGCGAATTAACCCGGATATTGACGCAAAAACCCATGCAAAGACTACGACAGGGAAAAAGGAAAACAAATTCGGTATCGATTTTACCGAGGCAGAAAAACTGATTAAACAGTCAGCACAATATTCGGGCGTAGAACTCTGCGGATTACACGTGCATTTAGGTTCGCCAATTTATACGGTTGATCCTTACGTGAGCGCCCTCCGGAAGATCGTAAAACTCATTGAAAAGTGCAGGGATGCGGGACTGGACATTGAGTATATGAACATAGGGGGTGGCTATTGTATCTCGTACACGGGAGAAGAAGTAATGCTGCCAAAGGATTATGCGTTGAAGATTCTTCCGCTGGTGAAGGAGATGCAATGTAATCTTATTATGGAGCCCGGCCGGTATATTACCGGGAATTCCGGGATTTTAGTTACCCGGGTAACGTATACGAAAGAGACCCTGCACGGGAAAAAATTTGTTATTTGTGATGCTGCTATGAATGACTTAATCCGCCCGGCCCTGTATGATGCCTTTCACCGGATATGGCCGTTAAATGCGAGTATACAAATGCCAAAGGTGGAAGATACCAAGCAGGCAGGGATAAAAAAGGGTATGGAACTGGTGGATATTGTGGGTCCGGTATGTGAAAGCAGTGATGTGTTTGCCGCCCAAAGGGCATTGCCCAAAGTGGGAGAAGGGGATTTGCTGGCAATATTCAGCGCCGGTGCGTATGGTTTTTCAATGAGTTCTCAGTACAATTCCCGTCCGCGTCCCTGTGAAGTGCTGGTAGATGGAGACCAATATCGCATTGTGAGAAAACGGGAAACGTACGAGGATTTAGTTAAGGGCGAAATTTTTACAGAGTGATTCAATACGATGGCAAGATATTATCCGATATTCCTGAATATTCAGGATAAGAAATGTGTGGTAGTGGGTGGTGGCAATGTTGCGTGGCGCAAGGTGTGCAGCCTGAAAGAGGCGGGCGCAAAAGTTACCGTGGTGTCGCCTGACTTTTGTCCGGAACTGGAAGGAGAGCCGGGAGTGGAACGGATTCGGCAGAAATACGATACGGGTATCCTGAAGGGGGCGGTCCTGGTGGTTGCCTCTACGGACGACAGTGCGGTGAACAAAAAGGTTTTTAGCGATGCTGTTGAGAGCGGAATTTTAGTGAATGTTGTGGATAAGCCGGATTTGTGTTCCTTTATTGTGCCGGCGTCTATTCAGCGCGGAGATCTCTGCATCAGTATCTCAACGGGTGGCGCAAGTCCTGCATTAGCCAGGAATATCAGAGAATACCTGGAAGGACAATTCGGTGAAGAATTTGATGAATTTACGAAACTTTTATCAGAGATGCGAAAGAAGATGCTTTTGGAAGTAAAGGATGACTCAATAAGGCGTGATATCTTACAGCGTATTGCGGGGTTTGATATCCTTGAAATAATAAAGCAGAAAGGTGTAGCGGTGGCGAAAAAAAGGATACTGGAAATCGTCTCTGAAAAAATGTCTGGCGGTAAATAAGTCGGCAAAGTCTGTAGGCCTCTTTTTGCTTGCAAGATTTTTTTGAACGTGTTAAGATAAAACTGTTCAATTTACATTAGCAAACGTGTGGTTGGTGTTTTTTCATCGACTATTCGATTATGATTGGTTATCTCATAATGATAGGAGTTTAAATGGCTGAAAAGAGTGCGACACAGAGGGTAGACCTGAATGAATTGAAATCTGGCGGGTTTATAAAACAAAATCAGAAAGACCTTTTTACGGTCAGGCTAAAGGTGCCAGGTGGACGGATTACTCCTGAAAAGATGTTAAAGATTGCGGAGGTTGCGAAGAAATACAGCCGGATGGGATATTGTCACTTAAGTTTCCGACAATCGGTGGAGATTGTTGGTGTGCATATCGATGACTTTGATGCCGTAATAAAAGAGTTGGCTACTGTGGGGCAAAAGGTTGCATCCTGCGGTCCGAGAGTCAGGGTGCCTACGGCATGTGGGGGCTGTGAATATAACCCCAATGGGATCATGGATACGCAATCCAAGGCATTGGAGGTTGACGAAAAGTTTTTTGGCATCCCGTGTCCCCATAAATTCAAGATGGGATTTTCTGGTTGTCCAATTGATTGCACGAGAACTCGCGAAATGGACTTGGGCTTTCAGGGTGTGGTTTATCCGGTATGGAGCAAGGATTTGTGTAACGGGTGTACTTTGTGCGCCAAAGCCTGTCAGGAGGGTGCGATTATTTCAGATAAAGAGGGCAGGCCGGTATTTGACGAATCCAAATGTGTGTATTGTGGGGACTGTATTCGTGCATGTCCAACGGACGCCTGGAAAGACAAGAAAAAGGGCTGGTTGGTCCGTACGGGCGGGAAGCATGGAAGACATCCGCGTGAGGCTGATGAAGTGTTAAATTTTTTACCTGACAATAAGGTGAATGATTTTGTTGATGCAACCGTAAAATGGTATAAGGAACACGGCAAGCCCAAGGAAAGAATCGGTTCATGTATAGATCGGATTGGTTTGGAGAAGTTTAAAAAAGACGTTGTTGGCGCATTTATAAAAAACTGACACAGGTTTTCATGAAAGACAAGAAAAAATTTGTTATCTTTGCGCATAGCGGAACGTATGATAAATTGTATCAGATCATTACCTTGGCTATTACTGCTGCATCGATGGGAAGAGAGACGTATATTTTCCTGTTTTTTTGGGCATTGAAACGGTTTGCGAATGAAGAATTTGATCCCGCGAGGTTGGCGATTGAATGTGGTGTAGAAGGTGAAAAATTGTTTAAAAGAATGGAGGCAATTAATCCCATTTCACTCAAAGAGCTGCTTTGTGACGTGAGGGCTATGGGGAATTTAAAAGTTTACGCGTGTACCGGTGCTGTAAAACTGATGGAACTGGATGAGTCGGTTGTGAGAACAAAGGTAGACGATATTCTGGGATTGACGACGCTATTGGAAATGGCGGATGGTGCAGAAACTCAGTTGTTTATATGATGGAAGATGCGGTTACATCAGAACAATCTGTGTGGCGGAAAAAAAGGAGAAGAAGGATATGAAGTACCTGTCGGAGAAGATTGGAAATCCTTCGATTTTGGATAAAATAGGGAATACTCCTCTTTTCAAGGTTAACCGGATAGCGCGGGAGCTAAAAAATGACGATGTGGAAATCTATGTCAAGGCAGAGTGGTTGAATCCTGGCGGCTCGGTAAAGGATCGTCCTGCTTTAGGGATTATAGAAGATGCTGAAAAATCAGGGAAATTAACTAGGGAAAAAATTATTATAGATTCTACCTCAGGGAATACGGGCATTGCTTATGCCCTTATCGGCGCAACGAAAGGATACCGGGTCACTTTAGTAATGCCTTTAAACGTTAGTGAGGAAAGAAAGAGGATTGTGCATGCCTTTGGCGCTACTATGGTGTTTACGGATCCCTTGCTGGGTTCTGATGGAGCAATGCTGGAAGCGAAAAGGATCGTGACCGAAAATCCTTCAAAATATTTTTACGCAGATCAATATAACAATCACGCCAATTGGAAGTCGCATTTTGAAACGACCGGTGTGGAGGTATGGGAACAAACTGCAGGCGGTGTGACCCATTTTGTTGCGTGTTTGGGTACCAGTGGTACTCTTATGGGTACCGGCAGGCGTTTAAAGGAATATAATCCCGATATTCAGGTAATTGCTGTTGAACCAGCTACTCCAATTCATGGATTAGAAGGGATGAAACACATGGACACTTCAATTCACCCGGGTATTTATAACGATCAATTTCCCGACAGGAAGATCGCGGTAGAAACGGAAGACGCCTATGATGCGGTGAAAAGGCTTGCATCTGAAGAAGGTTTTTTCGTGGGATATTCTTCCGGTGCGGCTATCGTGGCATCCTTAAAGGTTGCGAATGAAATTGAAACTGGCATGGTGGTTACGGTCTTTCCTGACAGAGGGGATCGTTATTTGAGTACGAGTTTTTGGGCGCTTGGGTAGATAAAATACCGATTGCAATTCGTAGGGGATGGGAATGTTGTGTATTGATGCTCATATGTTCCGAGAAATCGGGAATGAAGCAAAAAAAAAGCTATCCGATGGAATGTTGTGGGCTGTTAATTGGTACGAATACCTCTGAAAAAATGGTGGTAGAAGTTCGTTCCATACAAAATACGAATACGGAAAGGACACATGACAGATATGAAATAAATGGCAGGGAGTTTGATAAAGCCGACAAGGAGGCAAAGCGAAAGGGACTTCAGATCATTGGCATTTATCACTCCCATCCTGATCATCCTGCCATTCCATCAGCTTTCGATACCGAGCATGCCTGGTGCGGTTATTCTTACCTGATAGCTGCTGTAGAAAAAGGGGAGTTGCTTGGGGCCAGGTCGTGGGTTTTTGATGAAGATAAAAAGCAATTTC
The DNA here is from genome assembly GCA_002009475.1 of Candidatus Brocadia carolinensis. Lineage (GTDB taxonomy): Bacteria > Planctomycetota > Brocadiia > Brocadiales > Brocadiaceae > Brocadia > Brocadia carolinensis. Next base: position 14,551 of record AYTS01000078.1, read on the forward strand.
AAGAAGAAGAAATACATGTGCTCAATGGAGACGGTGGATATGACAGACGGCAGAAGTAATTTCCATGAGTCTCTTGATACCGGTATGAGAAATTATTCCCGAAAGGTAATATTTTAGGTTTTAAAATGGCAGAGGAAGAAAAGATTAGTCCCGACGATAAAATTGATCTCAGAGGAGTGCTATGCCCCATTAATTTTGTAAAAACAAAGTTAAAACTGGAAATGATGGATTCTGGCCAGATTTTAGAGGTGATATTAGATGATGGTGAGCCTATCAGGAGTGTTCCACGGAGTATTAAGGAAGAAGGGCATAAAATTATAAAAGTCGAAAATGTTGAGAATATGTATCGCTTATTGATTAAAAAATCGTAAAATATAAATATGGATTTTTTTTCGTAAATTATCCTTGACTTTTCTTATCGATAAATATAATATTCGCCATTCGGAGATGATGGTGAGTTTTTACCTACAGGTAGAGAAAATTATCCATAGAAGACGCTTACCTATTTAATAAAAATAGCGGTTTTTAACCGCGGGAGGTTGTTATGGAGACAAAAGAAAAGAGAAAAAATTTTACATCAGAGAGTGAAGGGGGTATTTGGTTTACTTTTTCCCGGAGAAATATTTTAACTTTGGCCGGGTGGGGATTGTTTTTTGCCACTATTGGTGCATACCTGATGCAAATCATGGGATACAAAGGGTACTTTTACCCAAAGGTACTTTTTGAACCTTCTCCGCGGTTTTCCGTTGGGGAGCCGAAATCCTTTTTAGAAAATTCAGTTACAACGCTCAAAGCAAGGAAAATATTTATTGTACACGACGGGAATAGTTTTAAAGCTATTTCGTGGTATGCCAGCATTTGGGGTGTGCAGTAGAATTTTCCAAGGAAAAAAATATCTATGAGTGTCCATGTCATGGAAGTAAATATTATCGAAATGGCGTGAACTTTGCTGGCCCTGCTCCTCGGCCACTTAATCATTTTGAAATAGTTCTGGATGACAGCGGTAAATTGATTGTAGATACGAGTAAAATTGTACCACTTGAAACGGAGTTAGTTGTATAGTCATGTGATAGTATATAATAAGCAAGAATATTTTTTTAGAAAGTCAGTGTGTTTTATGGATCAAACGACTTTGCCCAAAAAAGGAATAAAAGCACTTCTTGATTTGGATTGGTTACAACAAAATATTCGCTGTCAGCATCGTTGTCCTGCTCATATGGATGTACCTGGTTATATCCGGTTAATTAGTCAGGGCAAGTATACAGAGTCGTATAAATTAATGAGAGAGACCAATCCGTTTCCCGCCGTATGTGGATATGTTTGCCCCCATCCCTGTGAGTCAAAATGCAAGCGTGGTGATTTTGACAGACCCGTAGCCATTGACGCATTAAAACGATTTGTTACCGACCATATTTTCAAAAATAAGATAAAAATTCCCCCGCCTAAAGTGACCAAAAGAGCCGAAAAGGTTGCAGTGATCGGTGCAGGTCCTGCTGGATTAACGGCTGCGAATGATCTCGCTGGCATGGGTTACGGCGTGACCGTGTTCGAAAAGGAACCTCAGGTTGGCGGTATGATGATGTGGGCAATTCCATCGTATAGGCTGCCGCGCGAACAGATTATGTTTGATGTAAGTCAAATCATGGCGCGAGGTGTTGAGATCAGAACAAATAGTCCCGTAGGAAGCCCGGGAAAAGCAATTCAGGATTTGCTGAAAGAGGGATATAAAGCAGTATTTATCGCGGTTGGGGCACAAAAGGGCAAAAAACTTGAGATACCGGGTGAAGAAGGGACACTCGGTGTCATGGATTGTCTGGAATTCCTGAAAAATGTAAATGCCGGTGATGTAAGGAGTCCCGGCGAAAAAGTTGCCGTGATTGGTGGCGGTAATTCCGCTATCGATGCAGTCAGGACAGCCAAACGCCTGTGTCAGGATGCATTTATCGTATACAGAAGAACAAGGGAAGAGATGCCAGCATTGCCGTGGGAGATAGAAGAGGCAGAACACGAAGGTGTACAATTCCATTTCCTGTCAGCGCCAATCAGGATCATTACTGAGAATGGAAAAGTAAAGGCGCTGGAATGTATTAAGATGAGGCTTGGTAAACCTGACAGCAGCGGCAGGAGGCGACCCGAGCCAGTTCCTCAGTCCGAATTTACTATTGAGACAGACTGTATTATTACCGCGATTAGTCAGGAAGCCGACCTGAATTTCCTTGGAGAGAATTACGGGCTAAACGTTACCAAGTGGGGTACGATTGCTGTGGATGAAAATCTCCTGACCAATAAGGAAGGGGTATTTGCCGGAGGAGATGTAACGCTTGGTCCAAGTACTATCATTGAATGTATTGCGCAAGGGCATACTGCGGCAAGATCCATTGACAGATACATCAGAGGGGAAGAGATTCAGAAACCTAAGGAAAAGGTATGGGTCACCCTTTTGGATAACGAATTTGATGAGCGTGAAGAAAATTACGATTCCGTACCTCGTCAGCAAATGGGAACGTTGCCAGTGCCCGACAGGGAGGGTACTTTTGATTTGGTAGAATTAGGTCTTACCGAAGATCAGGCGAAGGTAGAAGCTTTGCGTTGCCTGAAGTGCGACCTTAGTATCAATGTGGAGACGAATGAGTGTATCCTGTGCGGTCGCTGTAGCATGGTTTGTCCTGTTGGCGCGTTGAAACAGGTTGATGTGAACAATGAAGGCAAAGACTATCGTCCGTTTGTCAGTAAGGACGGCATGGTAATAAAATATACCGACGTCTGTATTCGGTGCGGCAATTGCAAAAATTGTCCGGTGAACGTAATAACCTTAAAGCGTGTGCTTTGGAAGCCGAATGAGGAAATAAATAAAACAATGGAAGAAATGGAGGAATAGGAGGATAATTCTTATTATGAGGGGGGGAACTATTGCTAAAAAGAAGGTGGAGAAAGGAATGTTTACATGAAGCTGATTCCTGATTTGATAAAAAAAAATTACCGATAACGAAATTTGGAAGTCTGTATTTCGTCATGGATACGCAGATACCCCACGGAACCGCGCTCTTCAAATCATAAGCAACATATGGTTGCATTTGCATCCCGTGAAAGTACGGGAACATGGTACGAAGATCCGTTTTACCTGGTGTATGGGGGGAATGACATTTTTTATATTTCTGTTTGAAACAATAACAGGGATCCTGTTAATGTTTTATTACGTTCCCGACGTGAACAGGGCATATGCAGATATTGTGGATTTAATGTATGTCGTACCGTTTGGCAGATTTTTGAGAAATTCTCACCGATGGGGAGCGCATGCCATGGTCATTACGGTGAGTGTGCACATGTTTCGTGTGTTTTTAACCGGTTCGTATAAACCACCAAGACAATTTAACTGGGTGGTTGGTGTTATCTTGCTGGTCCTTACGTTTCTGTTAAGTTTTACCGGGTATCTGTTGCCTTGGGATCAGTTAGGGTACTGGGCTATTACCGTGGGTACGAATATGGCGCGTGCTACACCGCTTCTCGGGCATGAAGGACCGTTTTCTTACATCCTGGGAATGAGGCCAGACAATGATATTCGTTTTGCATTGCTGGGTGGAACATCGATTGATGCCCCTGCATTACTCAGGGCCTACGTGTGGCATTGTATAGCAATACCAGTAATCGCTTCAGCCCTTATGATGGTACATTTCTGGAGAGTACGCAAGGACGGTGGGATTTCTGGTCCGTTATAACGTAGTGACGATTTTGAATAATTTATGAGAGATATTTCTGAGGAGTGGTTCCATGGAAGTTAGGCAGGAAAAGAAAGGAACAATTGAATTTAAAGACGACAAGGTTTTTACATGGCCCACCCTGGTTGCTAAAGAATTTTTAGCTGCTATTTTTGTTACGGTAGGGCTGTTGTTCTATTCGTATTTTGTAGATGCGCCTCTCAGAGAGTTGTCAAATCCTGGGCAGGCTGAGAATCCGGCCAAAGCACCTTGGTATTTTCTGGGTTTGCAGGAGGCTTTGGTCTACTTTGACCCGTGGTATGCCGGTGTTGTGCTGCCAGGCATTATCGTTTTGGGTTTGATTCTGATTCCGTATTTGGATAATAATCCGAAAGGAAATGGTTATTATACCTTTAAAGAAAGAAAGTTTGCCGTAACTACATTTGTTTTTGGCTACATTTTTTGGTATGTGTTGATTTATATTGGTACGGCTTTGAGAGGACCGTTTTGGGCTTTCTTCTGGCCGTGGGAGAAATGGACGCATGATTTCCCGACACCACCTCCTTTGCATGATTTACCACTACCATTAGGAATTATTCTCATGGGAGGTTTCTATTTTGCAGGATTAATACTTCCTGCTTTGGTGAAAAGAGATTTTTTCCTGAAGTTAGGCGTTATTCGATATTCACTTACTATGGGCTTGCTCCTGACTATGATTGGGACCGTGATTAAGATGGTGTTTCGGTTGGCGTTTAATGTGAAATATATTATCGCAACGCCGTGGATTAATATATGAATTTATGTATGACGGCTAATTTCAGCATTTCCAGAATAGGTGAACTATGAGCTTACAAAGATTGATCTTTTTTGTATTGAGTGCCTTGTTTTTCATCTCTACAGCAATGTGGCTTAAAGACGAGTTTAAGCCGAAATGGATGGAATTCCAGAAGGAGTATTATGAAGAACAAGCGGTTAAGGTTGAAAAAGAGTTTGATGCGGCTACTGCTGCAAAAGACAAAGAGTTGTTGGGTAAGAGACTGGCGTCCCTGAAGAGACCGGTATATGAAATTAAACAGATACTACTAAAGGGGGATTACAGCTGGAGCAAGCAACAGAACGGTGATAAAGTAGACCGATGTATGACTTGTCACATCGACGAGGCTAAATTGAAGTCTGCGCATCCCAACGCAAAAGAGTTTCCGTTTGATATCTATGGATGCACCGTGTGTCATGGGGGTATTGGCAGGGCATTAAGTGAAGAGGTTGCCCATGAGGGCATGTATTATCATAAACGACAAATGGAGCTGAGGCTAACTTCTGCCGAAACCATGTTTGGATTTTGGAGTGAGCTGGCAACATTGACCCCGGAAGAAAGTGATCCAAATCAACGGCTGGAGATGGGGGATTTCAAGAAGTACAGCATTACCGGTGATAAAGCGATCTACGTTGGCAGTCAAAAATGTCTCAAATGTCACAAAGGATTGACTTCACCGCATGTAGAAAGATGGCAAAGGATCAAGTTTAAGACATTTGAGCGGGTAAAAGAAGCTCCTGATTACCTCGCAGGAAACGATGAGTATCGAAAAAAATGTCTCGAGTGCCATACTACAGGGTATGATGAATCCACTGGTAAATACTCCGAGGAGGGGGTCACCTGTGAGGCCTGTCATGGGGCGGGAGAGGTGTTTAGCTATTTTATGGAGATTGGAAAGGCACCTGAGGGTCAAAAAATAGCGAAAGTTGGGACGTTTGGAACGCCGTATAATGTGTGCGGACCATGCCACCATACCCGCAATCATGAGATGCGGCTAAAATTTTTCCAGGAAAGGGGTGGTTCTGACGAATGGTTTTTCCCACAACACACAACACCATATAAGACGAGTTTTTCAGAAGAAGCTGGAGCTGCTAAGCCGTTACCAAAAATTCATTGAAAGAATTTTATATCCGATAAATTTCTAAAAAACGCTGGTTTTGAGGGGAGGAGGCTTTATTATGAAGTTGTTGAGATTGGGCGCGATTTTACTCGCTGCCCCTTTAGTGTGGAGTTTGCAGACTGGAAGCCTGAAAGCGCAGTCTGAAGCTGAGTTGAAAGAAATGCAGAAGAAGGCGACCAGCTATTATGATATTTTGTATCCCAATGACACGTTGAAGGATTGGTTTACTAATAATGTCGGGTTGGAAAAGGGCGCAGGTCCCTGGCAAAATATCTATAAACCAGTTCCGTTGCAAATGTACTGGTTCCCTGTCCGGCACTATGTTAAACCAGATGGAACCTATTATGACCAGTTGCTTGAAAAATATAAGCCATCTGATTGTGTGAAATGCCATGAAGAAGTAACGCCAGGGTTTGTGAATGATTGGAGAGATTCTACTCACGCAAATTTGAGGAAGAACCCTCGTTTTGCTGAGAAGACGCAGCAAATTGAAAAGCTGATCGGAAGGGAACTGAAAGAAGTTACCTGTAGTGATTGTCATGGGAAGGATCATAAAGAGTTGCATATGCCAACCCCGCAAGTGTGCGGTGAATGTCATCCACAGCAAACAACGGAATTTATGAGTGAAGCTGAGCGAGGGCGTCCTAATCATATCGATGGTTTAGCAGCGAATGTGATTCCACCGTGGTATCCGGAAATGTTTAGAAGGGGATATCCAGCGGCTCAGTTTGGTTGTGATTTATGTCATTCTACTGACCGATGTAATATATGTCACACACGACATAAGTTTTCAGCGGCAGAGGGTAGAAGACCTGAGGCCTGCATGAGTTGTCACATGGGTTTCGATCACCCCGATGCTGAGACGTATGGTGAGTCAAAAATGGGTTATATCTACCACTTGGAAGGTGAACACTGGGATTGGGAGAAACCGCTGGCAGAAATTGTTCCAGGCAAGGATTATAGAACTCCAACCTGTCAGTTCTGTCATTTTGACCAGGGGAATGGGAAGTTTGCTCATAACCCAGTCACAAAGGGTGTATGGAGGATGGGGACAGTACCGCCAAAAGGGATAGATTACAAATCTTCATTAAAAGATTATCCTCATGGTATAAATTTACCGCCGCTGAATTACAATCTGGATATCTATTCTCCAGAAAATAAAAAGAGATCGGAGCAATGGGTATCGGTTTGTAGCAAATGTCACAGTCCGCGTTTTGCCCGGTTATACCGTGAAAACTTAAATGATTTCATGTTTGAAATGTGGAGATTGCAGGATAGAGCACAGGCTATTTTGGATGATATCGTTGCAAATGACGCATTTGAAGTGCCGATTAAAGAGCGAGACATCTTCCCGCTCGGTGACATCCTTGCTGATGCCCTTGGGCCAGGGTTATTGGGTGACGCTGTGTACAACGCTTTTAAAACCAAGGCTGGTAAAGTACCTGTTATTGGGCCTATTCTTGGGTTGCATGGATTGTTCGCAACCGGTAGAAACAACCCATCAGAGATTGAGATTACCTATGCAGACATGTGGTTTGGCGACAAGGCTCATGCCTATAAAGGCGTTGCTCACGGTCAGCAGGACATTGCCTGGTGGTATGGTGCGGCAAAAATGTATCAGAAGATTAATATCCTGGAGAGTCAGGCAATAGCGCTGAAACGAGGGAAAGAAGTTGATAAAATGTTACACGCGAAAGGAAGAAAGAATGTTGCCGGCATCGTTGGAAGTATTGTCGGTATCATAGCGGTGATTATGTTTGGCGCCGCTTTATGGAAAAAGAAACGAGAGACGCAGCACTCATAATGGAGCTTTAGTTCAAAAGTCAAAAAAACAAAAAAGGCATCTTGTATGAGATGCCTTTTTTTGTTTCTATATAGAATCCTCATAGGTACTACCGGAGAGAATGAATGTTGAGTGATATAAAAGAATATACGCTAAGCTCATTGCAATTTGGTGCATTTCCGAATGATTACTGTGATGATGATGAAGCTTATAAAAATTCCAGGGTTGTAATTCTTGGTGTTCCGTTTGATGGAACTGCTACGTATCAATCAGGTACGAAACTCGGCCCTAATGCGATCTTGAATGCGTCTGTTAATGTTGAGCCTTACGATAATGAGTTGGATGAAATTTATACGATTGGAATTTTTACAATCGGAACTCTCAATATAGAAGAAATACACACAGATGCGAAAAAAGTAGTTGATACGGTATATCAGGCATGCAGAGGTATTGTAAAAGACAATAAATTTTTGGTAACCTTGGGAGGTGAACACTCTATATCACAAGGGGTAATTAGAGCATATAAAGAGAAGTACCGAAAGTTGTCCGTCCTTCAATTGGACGCGCATCTTGACATGATGGGACAATTTGGCGGCACCCGCTTTAGCCATGCAAGTGTGTCAAGACGGATAGTTGAAGACTTAAAATGTAAGGTAACCAGCTTTGGTGTCAGGGTGGTATCTAAAGAGGAGTTGTTATTTGCTCAGAAAAAAAAAGATGCAGTCTCAGTATTCTATGCGCAGGATATCCATGACAACGATGATTGGCATGATCAGGCATTGGAAACCTTAGAGGAACATGTTTATATAACATTGGATGTGGACGGTTTTGACACCTCTATCATGCCGGCTACCGGCACTCCTGTGCCTGGTGGTTTGGGTTGGTATCGAACGATTGACTTTTTGCGAAAAGTATATAAAGAAAAGAATGTCGTCGGTTTTGATGTTGTTGAACTGAAACCGAATCCAGGAAATGAAGCCCCGAATTTTCTGGCAGCAAATCTCGTGTACAAAAATATAGGGTTTTATAAGAAGTACACGCTTCACACCATGGCGAAAAGATGATGAATACTTTCAGAATTTGGCGATCGATGATGGTTTTAGGTAATAAAGGATAGATTGATGTCAAGACTTCACAGAATTACGAAATCTGCACAATGGCTGTTATTCCTGACATTCTGTATTATGGTGGGGTGCGATAACAAGGCAAACCATGCTAATAAAGAAGGGATTGTGCTTTATAACAAGGGAAAATACACGGAGGCAATTGGAGAATTCAAAAAGGCATTAGAATTAAACCCAAACCTCTATGATGCCCATTATCATTTGGGAATTGCATATTATGCAAAGGGTATGATTGACGAATCCATAGCGGAACTGAAGAAGGCAATTGACGTAAATCCAGATGAACCGAAAGCACATTACAACATTGCCTTTGCATATGTGGCCAAAGAGGAAGTTGATAAAGCATTAGGTGAATATAAAAAGGCAATCGAGCTGTTTGCATCAAGAAAAGATAAAAAGGAGGCAGATGGTTACCTTTATCTTGCCGTTGCCTATAGTTTGATTGAAAAACATGATGAAGCGATGGCAGCATGTCAAAAGGCGATAGAAATTAACCCTGACATGGAAGATGCATATTATTTTTTAGGGGTTTGTTATTATAAAAAAGAGATGGTTGAGGAGGCTATTGCTCAGTTTAAAAAGGTAGTTCAGTTGAACCCAAAATCTGAAAAGGCACATAACCTCCTTTTCACTATTTACGAAAAACTTGGAAAAACTGAAGAGTCTATTGCAGAGGACCGTATCTTGAAACAAATTGCACAGGAACGCCGTGAACAACGGTAGTCGTATGGCTCTTTTGCTTAGGAAACGGAGAAAATAAATTGCAGGAGGGCAAGCTTTAGCCTTACGATAAGCAACTTTTATTGAAAAATATAATTCGCAGAGATGTAATAAGGGGGGAATGAAGCCGTGGAGAAGGATATTGCTAAGGTATTATTTAATGAAAAGCAGATTCAAGACAAGCTCCTTGATGTATCCAAGATGTTGATCCGGGATTATCAGGGCAAGGAATGGACAGTTATTGCGATTTTGAACGGGAGTCTTATCTTTCTTGCTGATTTGATACGTCTGATTCCTTATCCCATCAGATTGGATACCATTGATGCCGCTACCTATGGTGAGTCAACTTTTCCCCAGGGAGAGACCAGGGTAATCCGCCAATTTAAGATCGACATAGAGGGGAAACATGTATTGGTGATTGATGATATTGTTGATACGGGAAGTACTTTGAAGAAAGTATTGGCAGACATCAAAAAATACCATCCTAAAACGCTGAAGAGTTGTGTTCTTTTAAATCGGGTAAGCAAGCGGCGGCACGGGGTTCAGCCCGAATACCGCTGTTTTGATATTGGAGATGATTATGTTGTTGGTTACGGATTGGACTACAATAACAAATATCGAAATCTTCCCTATATCGCGGTGCTTAAAGATGAATGTTATCATCGTGATGGTGTTATAACATAGCGCAGCGAAGCCGCACCGATTCTCCGTTGTGAAAGCTGGAGATTGCTTCGGAAAAATCCCTCGCAATGACACAGACTATGCCTTTGATGATTTATGGTACGTTATCATTGCGAGCAAACTTTTTCTCATAAACAAACGGTGCCTTCTGTTAAGAGATAAATAGGATTATCAAAAAAACTTACAAAAAGAAATTTTTGCAGGGCACTATTAATAAAGAGAACAGGGTAGGTATTTATTTGAAGGCAATTTTTGTTCATTTAACAGGGAGTCACAGGGGAAATACAGAAGTTTTTGCTGCAGAAAAGATATTAATTGGCACTGACGCTGAATCTCACCTCCGTTTTGATCCGGAGATAGACAGAAACACGTCAGGGCATCATGCCAGCATACAACTACAGGCATGTGATTATGTACTAAAAGATCTGGGAAGTGCACAGGGCACGTTTGTAAACAACAGGTCAGTGAGCGAAATCACACTGAAAGATGGTGATCTGATAGAGTTTGGCGCCGGTGGTCCAAAATTGCGGTTTCGTATTAAAACGGATGGTGCCGATGTATGCAAACCATGGACGGAGATCGTGGAAGATTCGCTGGGTATAGCGAGTACCTCTCAGAGAGGAAGAATTCCAACGGCGACAGCATTCTTTAAGCAGCTTCTCTGGGAGGCATTCACCCAGACGTCTCACACTTTTAAAATAAGCGCCTTCCTCACGGTTCTTGCCATATTTAGTGGTCTTGTATTGTATTTTTATGTACAATATTCCCGGTTATCAAAGACGGTTGAAAAGGTGCGTACTCTTGAAATGGAAAGAACCGTTGCAGAGAATATCATCAAGAGCTACAGCGGTGGGGTTTGCCTGATCCAGGGTGCATTTTATTTTTATGATGAGGTGACAGGTGAACCGCTCATGATGATGGGCAAGGGGCAGCGCGGGATTAATGAATACACAGGTACCGGCTTTATGGTTAGTGCTGATGGGCTAATCCTGACCAATCGCCATATCGCGGAGCCATGGTGGGAAATGGAGATGTCCCCTTACATTCATATAGAACCCACGATTAAGCCACGATTTGAGGCGTTTCGGGCATTTTTTCCGGGTATTAAAGAATCGTTTGCGTTGTATGTCGAAAGTATTTCTGAAGACGTAGATGTGGCGCTCCTTCGCATCGATACCCGTGGCGCTAAAATCCCCATCCTTGAATTGGACACTACGGGTAAAGGGGCGATTGTTGGAGAACCAGTCGTATTGTTAGGTTTTCCTGCTGGTGTTAATGCCATTTTTGCAAAGACAGACCCTGAGATGGTAAAGCAGCTCTTCAGTATGCCCTTTATACCGCTGGTACAAGAGCTTTCAAACTGGGGTTTGATACGGCCCCTTTCAACACAAGGACATCTCAGTGACATCATGCATAACAGGATTGTTTACGATGCTCAAACAACTGCAGGTGGCAGTGGGGGGCCCATTTTCAACAACAAAGGAAAAGTGATCGGGATTAACTATGGCGTTTTCCCGGGGTTTCGCGGTTCTAACTTTGGCGTTCCTATTGTTTATGGTATAGAATTGATGCAATCATGGTTAAGCAGAAAAAATAGGTAGGAAATACGAAACGGAATGTAAAGGTGAAGAACTAAAATAATGACGCAGATAAAGAGGGTTTTATGAAAGGTATGTTAAAAAGAATATTTCCAGTATTCCTGTGCTTTTGTGTATCCGGTTTATTTTTTAAATTGGTATATGCTCACTCAGACGGTGCACCCATAAGCTGTCTCGGTAGTGGGCACGACAGATATAGTTTTCGGTTTGCTGCTCCCGGTACGCATACCTGCGGCAATTTAGGATGCCATTATCAATATCCCATTAATTCAGGTAAAGGCAAGTTTATGATTTTTGTGCTCGATAAATGTGAACCGAATGAGATTGTTGATATCCTGGTTTCTTTTAAGCAGACTGATACGGAATTCCACGGCTTTCAAATTACGGCACAGGATAATTATTATGGTAATCGCCTGGTAGGTACCTTTCTTAATGTTGGAAATGATTCAGATACCCAGGTAGAAGCTGGTGGACGTTTTGCAACCCATACAAAGAAAGGAATCAGACAGAAATTCTGGCATGTAAAATGGCAGGCTCCTCCCGAAGATTTCTTTGTGGCTAATCCTGTAAGATTATATGCAATGGGAGTGGAATCTAACAACGACGGCACTGCTATGGGTGATTTTATTTACAAGGCAACAAGACTTATTGTCGTTGAACGTAAGAAGAAAAAAAAAAGAACCGGTACATATCATCAAGAAGGAGTGAGATATGAAAATAGGCTGTCTTTTCTGTGTGATACTGATTGCTTTAAGCATGTCCCGGATTACGAACGCCTCTCAGCTCGATTTTTCGTGGAATGCGCCGAAAACGTATATTCATAACAAGGGAACGGCCGGGGAGGTCGTGTACATCATATGGTTCTACAACCTGGGAAATACCATAGACAAACCAATCGTAGTTCCCATTGAAGTGTTACTGGTGACAGATACCGGAGAGAAGTATCCGGATGCTTATTATCCGGATATTATGGAGCACGTGGCTGCGTTAGATGAAGACCACAAGGGAGACACGAAGTACCAGTATGCTGCTATCGCAAAGGGAGAGCTGGCTCCCAAGTCAACAAAGCATTGTGTGGCCATGTTTGAGGATGTAGACCCCAAGGCGAGGCGTCTCGATATATTTGTGACGGGCATATCACATTTCTTTTTCTGGCGGTGGAGGATGGTAGATTATTCCTACAAGATTACCTACGAGAAGGAACAAAACTACTGGAAATTAATTGAGCATGGTATGACCAAGGATACATCGCATCGTTCATATGAATTTGAAACGGGGGGTTGGTGATAACGTTGATGAATTTGTAACTCTTTAGTTTTTTGAAAAAGTATCGTGAAAAGCTCCATTCGGAGCGATATATTTAGAGACAACCCATTATGCCACAATCAAGCTCCATCGGAGCGGTATGTTGTATCTGTGTCTCACATGACGCTCCGATGGAGCTAAGGTTTTGTATATCACATTTTCTATAAACATCTCACCCTACGGGGCTGTTTCTCAAAAAACTAAATAGTTACCAATATGGCAAAAAATGAGGATCCAAAACTTTCCGGGCTTCTAGCTGCAGATGCCTATTCACCCACACAAATTGCTTTCCGAATTGGCCAGGTAGCATTAGTAAAAGCGAGATTAAGTCCTTCCCAGACCTTCATGCTTAGCATTCTGGCTGGGGCTTTTCTTGGCCTTGGAGCACAATTTTCCACTCTCGTGATCAGTGATTCCACCTTACACCTTGGACTTACCTCCCTTATTGAAGGTGTTGTATATTCTCTGGGATTCATATTGGCTGTCATCGGTGGTGCTGAAGTATTCACGGGTAATTGCTTAATAGTCATGGGTTATTTGAGCAAAAGGATCACGACCCGTGAATTGCTCAATAACTGGGTTATCTCATATGCCGGTAATTTCTTAGGCAGTTTCACCATGGTTTGCTGGATGTATACATCGCATCAATGGGAATTTTTCGACCACATGGTTGGAGCAAAGGCAGTGCTTATCGCTCACAAAAAGGTCAACCTGTCCTTTATAGCCGCCTTTGCCAGAGGGGTTCTTTGCAATGCGTTAATATGTCTTGCGGTCTGGTTATGTTTTAGCGGCAGGAGTGTGGCTGATAAGATTGTTTCAATTCTATTTCCCATAGGTGGTTTCGTTGCCAGCGGGTTTGAACAATGTGTTTCCAACATGTATTTTATTCCGATAGGCATCGTCTTACGGAAAAATGAAGCAATCGTTGCAGCTTCAGAAAAAATGGCCGGAAAACCACTAGACCTCTCTCTGCTTAGCTGGAAAGGATTTTTTATCCACAACCTTATACCGGTTACCTTGGGAAACATTGTAGGTGGAGTTATTCTGGTTGGTATAATTTTCTGGTTCGTTTACTTACGACCGCATGTTAATCTCTCATTGAGTGTAAAACGGGATTTTTGGCGTGAATAAAAACCCATGGGTTTCTAAGTTTTGTGTGGGTAAATGTAGGTTGAGAAATTTCAAAGTTGAGATCCCTCGATCGTTTTACTCTCTCAGCATGACGGAATAATGCGAAAATGCCATTCTGAGCGAAGCGAAGAATCTAGTCCATGTAATCCTGGTAAAAATGCTGTTAGTATTTCAATTTGTTTTTTAGTTTGTTCTAGATTAGAATCGCAAAGGAAACATTTTAGAATCAGAGAGAGAAATATAGCGATTCCCGCATAAGGCAGAGATCATTTCAAAATTGTGCAATGACACCCCGAAGGGCAAACTTACGCCATTATCAGGTTAAGTCCAAAGCCACCTGCACTGTGGCTGCACCTTCGACGATACTTGACCAGAAAACCCTTAATGTGATTACCAACCTTATTATTGAGATTTGCTGGAATAGGCATTGGCTATAATTTCTTATCGTAAGTCTGCAGACGTCATTGCGTGGAATGAACCGTTCATAAAGCACATCCGAAATATTTTCACATGGTCGATACGAAATCCATAACCAAGACGTCCTCATCATCCGCATTGCATCAATCCGTTCAATACCTCAAAGGTGTCGGGCCAAGAAAGGCAGAAATCTTTGGAAAGCTGGGAGTCCATACGATTCGTGATATGCTCTTCTATTTTCCACGGGATTATAAAGACCGTACCCGAATACAAAAGATTTCAGATGCCGTGATCGGCGCCGAGATTACGATTCAGGGCAAGGTGCTTGGCGTACAAGCAAGAATGGCAAGGAGCCGGAAGAACGTCCTGGAGGTCTTTGTCGGCGATGGAACGGGTTCAATTGCCGCGACCTGGTTCAATCAGCCTTTTCTTACAAATAAATTTCATGTGGGCGACAGGGTCTTTTTGCATGGGAAGGTGGGGGCATATAAATACCTCCAGTTGTTAAGCCCGGAATACGAAATCGTCCAGGATGACGAGGCAAATGCAAAGGAGGGGAGTATCGTTCCTGTGTATCCGCTGACGGAACATATGAGCCAGACCCATTTCCGAAAGATCATGAAAGAGGCAGTGCATCTTTTTGCCGCCGGTATTGACGAAATATTTCCACAGGAAATTATCAGGAAAAACCAGCTACTCCCCATAAACGATGCTATCGTAAATATCCATTTCCCGGAAACGTTTGAGAGCCTGAAGCATGCCAGGTTCAGGCTGGTTTACGACGAATTGTTTACCCTTGAACTGGCTATGGCACTGAGGAAGCGCGGCATCAAAGAGGAGACGGGCATCTCGTTCAAGGTAGGGGCCAATGTCGACTCCCATATCCGCAAACTTATCCCTTTTACCCTGACGAATGCGCAGGAACGGGTGATTCAAGAAATTACCGGGGACATGCGAAGCAATAAGCCCATGAACCGGTTGCTGCAGGGCGACGTTGGTTCAGGCAAGACCGTTGTGGCGATCTATGCCATCCTTGCCGCCATTGCCAACGGTTACCAGACTGCCTTTATGGCGCCTACAGAGATACTGGCGAAACAACATTTCCATACCATGCAGCGATACCTTGCGCGCTCTCATGTCAGGACACATTTGCTGACAGGGGACACCAATCTTCGCCAGAAAAAGAACAGCCTCGAGCAAATCAAAACGGGGCAGGTCGACCTGATTGTCGGCACGCATGCCCTTATTGAAGAAACGGTTCAGTTTCATCAGTTAGGTCTTGTGGTGATAGACGAGCAGCACAAATTTGGCGTGGTGCAGCGCCTGAAGTTGAAAAAGAAGGGGGTTTGTCCCGACGTGTTGATCATGACGGCCACTCCCATCCCCCGCACCCTTTCACTCACTTTGTTTGGTGATCTGGACTTTTCTCTGCTGGATGAAATGCCCCCCGGTCGCACTCCCGCGAAGACCATTTGGGTAACACAGGACAGAGAAAATCAAGCATACGATTTCATCAAAGGTGAAATAGCGAAGGGGAGGCAGGCGTTTATTGTCTATCCCCTTGTTGAAGATTCGGAATCCTTCGATCTGAAATCTGCCGTTACCGAGGCAAAAAGGCTGCAAAGCGAGGTTTTCCCGTCCCATCAGGTGGGTTTGCTTCATGGCCAAATGAAATCTTCGGAGAAAGATAAGGTGATGGTGGATTTCAAGGAAAAGAAATATGATATTCTGGTCTCTACGGTAATCATCGAAGTGGGCATTGACATCCCAAACGCAACCGTAATGGTTATCGTACATGCAGAACGGTTTGGACTATCCCAGCTCCACCAACTACGCGGACGTATTGGGAGAGGAAGCGAGCAGTCGTATTGTCTGCTGTTTGGAAATCCCAACAGTTCTGTATCGAACGAACGGCTCAAGATCATGACCAGTACCTGTGACGGATTCAAAATCGCCGAGATGGATTTCCGGTTAAGGGGGCCAGGCGAGTTTTTTGGGACACGTCAGCACGGATTGCCTGAGCTGAGAATAAGCGACCTCATAAAGGACTTCCCCATCCTCAAAAAAGCCCACAGCGATGCCTTTGAGCTTGTGTCTAATGACCCACAGCTTACTCTGGACACACACCTCAGGATGAGAGAGCGGGTGTTGGAAACCTTTAAGGATAGATTTGAGCTCGTGAATATAGGATAGATAGCAAGGGATGCAAAGAAATTCAACCAACTTCATATCAAGAAATATTTTTATTTTGTTTTTGTTGAGATCTTTTTTTAAGCCATGTATCAAGAGAGTTCTGGCTTTCTCCAGAGCGCCGGCCGGCTAATATCCCTTCGACGCTAATGTCTTCGTCGATATCCGGCCAATGGATTCCTTCTCCATCTCCAATGAGTTCATAGTTATCTCGTTCTTGTTTATTGCTGTTAAGCAGTCGAGGATACCAAATAAGAGGTATGGATATATTTCTTCCATCGTTAAGATAAACTATAAAAGAACCCTCGGTAAACACAACTCTTTGGGCCAAACATTCATGTTCAAACACTAGAGTACTCATTCCATTTCTCCTGAAATGTTTCTTTATTTTCTTCTATCAATTTTTGGATTCGTATGAGATCGTTATCACTAAATCCCTTAGATTTCTGCAGCCGGATTGGATTTAATCAAAATTTAGCCGTAAATCTTTCATGCTTCACGTGGATATGGGCTGGTTCATTTGCATCACTGGAATAAAAGTGAAAACGATACGGACCAATTTTGGCAACGGTTGGCATCTTCTACAGTAAGTGAAAGATTAAAAAAATGGACTGTATGCCCATGTGGCATATAACAAAGTACGGAGACTGTTTAGCGATATAGTAAATAATTGGCGAAACACTGTCAAGTGTTTTCATGAGTGAGGATGTATCTGTCAAAAATAAAAAAAGTTGAGTAGATCAAGTAAAATGAGTTTGGTAAGAAATGCCCATGGCCATTTCGTGGATCTATAGTATTACTCTGTTAAAACTCCATTATTTGTAAGTTTTTTTTGACAATCCTATTTATCCCTTATCAGGAGGCACCATTTGTTTACGAGAGAAAGATTGCTTCGCGGAGTCTACACTGAGCGGCGCGAATGTGTTCGTAATGACAACGTACCATATGTCATCAAAAGCATAGCAATTGTCATTGCGAGGGTCTTTTCTGAAGCAATCTCCCGCTTTCACAACGGAGAATTGATTGCAGCTTCGCTGCAGTATGCTATAACAATCCTCGCTCAAAATTTCCCATTATTGAGTTTCTAACCTTACTCTTCGTTTGAAAACTCTGAAATATGTCCTCTATCATTTCCGGCGTATAATCACGCCAACACAAATCAATCCTGAAATCCCGCTGTCCGGCATCAAGGAGTTTTGGAATATTATGGATAAGGGAGAATGGCCTTTCGCCAATAACCACCGTCTTACACCGATCGTTCATGGCCATAAATTTATCGCCGAACTCATTTTCGACCGTTACTTGTTTGAAACTACATTGTTTCGTACCGGGGCACCTTCTTTTCATATTCGCCCAAAGACAGGTCTCAGAGGTAAAGAGGGGGGTGTCCTGATAAAGAATGAGATCGGCATTCGCGGAAAACAGTGTCAGCATGTTGTCATTATCATCCTCAGGAGACAAGGTATACCGGCAAAAACCTGATTCCCTGAGTTTAGATGCCGACAGTGGATTCAGACAATACAGCGGGTAATCGGCATACCATTGTACGTCCGCTCCCTTAAACAAATCCATGGCGCCCAGATTGGAAAGCTGGAACTGCCGGAAGCCTTGCGCCATGAATTTCTGTACGAAATTTTTATAATATTCATACGTTTCGTACCCATTTCCCATGTCCCGCATGATGGCAGGCAGGCAAAAGACGATCTTGTCTCTTGCCAGTGATGGAATGATATGCTTGTCATTTTGTGTGCATGATCCTGACGACCCCTTCATTCCCCTTTTATTAAGGGGGATTTGATCACAGTCATTGTGTGACATGAGGTTTTCAATTGTTTCATTTGTTGGAACAAGGTAAATTTTATAAATCTTTTCTAAGGGAATATGATTCAAATAATGCAGCTTATCTATCTTCAGTGATAATCTGATATCGTCTTTTTCTGAAAATCTCTTGCCAGAGTCGCAGTATTCAGTAGCCACTTTCTTTATCCACTTTTTTATGTTCTGAGACCGATCCGCTTTCTCCTTCTGATATGATACCGATAGATGCTGAAAAAAATCTCTCCGAATCTCGTTCAACATACTTAACGGGATAAAGAGTGTTTCTGAGATTTCTGCCTGAAAATCCCTTAGCTCAAACGATGTCTCTCCCAAGCGGGAAAAACTGTTCCTTATACCCTCTCCTTCAATTACCCGATGAATGCCCCGTTCCAGTTTTACAGGATAATCCTTTGCAATGGTGACATGTTTTGTACTTCCTTTTATAGATATACCATCAGGCCTCACATCCACTTCCAAATCAACGGGTATTCTGGTGGAAATGTGTTTTTTAGGAACTTTTGACTGAAACGTTTCCTTGAGCTTTTGCGAAGAGATCAAATAGATCTTTGAGCCCGGTGTCAAGGGTTGTTCAGAAGCAATGGTTGCTACATCGCCTGCATGTATTTCAAAGACTCGTTTCCTGTTAATTTCAAGGGATTTCACATACAGCAACGACGGTTCCGTCTGAGCCGTATCAAACACCTGCAAGAGGTCCCGCACACCAATATCGCTATCTGCCCGTATTACAATGAGTCCTCTTCGCGAGTCTATTACCTCTCCGGCATACGAACCGATGTTTGCGGGATATGCTGGGTTAATCGCGTCTGCCGCCTTGACCTGATGATTTGTGCTGTTCCTGGCTTGCTGGTGATCTGCATGAAAGAGGTATGCATGGGTTGTTTCCCGGCTGAATACGGTCTTCATCCTGCGAATGGTATCGTCTTCGTCGTACAGTTTGCCGTCAATCGCCTGCCGGTAGGCATTGGTCACCACGGCCACGTATTCCGGTGATTTCATACGGCCTTCGATCTTGAATGAATGAACACCTGCGGTTATCAGCTTGTTTATTTGGGAAATGGTGAGCAGGTCTTTCATGGAAAAAAGATAACCGCCATCACCCGAAGAAGTCTGATACCGCATCCTGCAGGGCTGGGCACATCTGCCGCGATTTCCACTCCTGCCGCCGGTCATGCTGCTTAAGAAGCAGAGCCCCGAATAGGAATAACACAATGCCCCGTGGACGAAGACCTCAGTCTCCATTGTGGTATGCTGTGTAATATTCGTTATTTCATCAACCGATAATTCACGGGCTAACACCACGCGCCGGAATCCCATCCGCTCCAGTTGTTTCACTCCGGCAAGATTGTGAATGGTCATCTGTGTGCTGGCGTGGAGACAAAAATGAGGGAATTGAGACCGTATGAGATGGAGAAGCCCAAGGTCCTGGAGAATCAGGGCATCGGGCTGTATCTCTTCGAGGGCAATCAATAGATCGGCCACCCTTTCCATCTCACAAGTCTTGATAAGGGTATTCAAAGTTATATACGCCTTGACTGCGTTCTTGTGGGCATAGGCAATGGCCTTGCTTGCGTCGGTAAGGGTAAAGTTTTGCGCACCGGCACGGGCGCTGAAATCCTCTAAGCCAAAATAAATGGCATCAGCCCCGTTTTCGATAGCGGCAAAAAAGCACTCTATATTACCGGCAGGTGAGAGCAATTCAGGTTTTTTGTTTTGGGAATCAGAGATAGGCATGGGTATCTTATGTTCAGGGATTTCAAGCTTTTTGATACCCCTCTATTGGTAGGACAAGCGCCCACGCTTGTCATTATGATGTCAACCGGGGACGGTTGACCTACCTTATGGGATTAGGAGTTGTAACTTGTTTCCATCATTTACTGGAAATATCCTTATTTAATGCCTCATACATAGCAATCTGTTCTTCAACGCTTAATTGTCTCGTTTTGTGCTTGCTGCACAAACACATAGCGCAGCGCTCATCGCTGCAGAACTGACAACTAAAACAGTCTTCGCACGGATATTTTTTTGTCCTTGCATTTACTCATCTGTGTTATCCTAATCCGAATGAATCAGAACGTGTAGAGCGGGTGGTTCACTTCCTGCTACATGTCAATTACCCTTGCCTGCTGGCAAATAGGTGTGAATTCGACGCTACTACTTCCATGGTTTAAATTATTAATCAATTAATAGTATTACTGTACAAAAACCTCTTTTTTTGTAAGTTTTTTAACACACCACGAAATTCCTGAGGTAGGTCAGCCGTCCCCGGTTGACATTATAATGACAAGCGGAGACGCTTGTCCTAACCAAGGGAGAGTTTTGGATGCGCTATAATATTATTATACCGTGTAAAAACATTTTTTTGTAAGTGTTTTCACAACCCTATTTATCCCTTATCTGGCGGTGTAGATTGTTTCTGAGAGAAAGATTGCTTCGCTTCACTCGCAATGGCAATACACCATATGTCATCAAAGCATATCCTGTGTCATTGCGAGGGGTCTTTTCCGAAGCAATCTCCCGCTTTCTCAATGAAGAATTGGCTGCGGCTTTTCTGCGCTATGTATACATCTTTTCCTCATGCTATTCGTTCATGACAACTTCTACCGGCGGCTTAACGTTCCAGCCGAGTTTCCTTGCTGTTTCCGTATTGAGCTTTCCTTCCCTGGTCAGGATGCCGTTGGATATCAGAAGTGTCCTCATGGCGTTCATGGTCACATCATCCGTCTTTGCGTATGCATCCTCAAAATCACCCTTCGTCATCATATTGGCAGTGAAGTGGGTATTTGGCTGGATCGGCTCGTGTCTCTCAAACCCAGCCCTTTTTGCAGTAATGAAGTAGTCAAACTCGTAGGTGCTGGTGCCCGCCTTAAGTTCTCTTACTTCTATCTTATTTTTTGTCACTTCAACCGCAGCAAGCCCATAAGTATCTGTGTATCGTGGTGTGAACTGTACGGTTATATCTTCACAGGCTGTCCGAGAATGTTGCAGTAAATAAGAATAAAAGACAAAGGAAAGGGTGTGTAAATTAAAATACGATCGATAAGCAAGTCAGGAAACGTTTAAGATTTTTCCATCCAAATCATAATTTTGTATTTTCGTATGAA
>AYTS01000079.1 GCA_002009475.1 Candidatus Brocadia carolinensis
TCTGAAGCAATTTTGGAAAAACTATCGAGCATGCAAATGATTGATGTTCATTTACCGACAACGGATGGCCGTCATATTGTCATGAGCCGCTATACCCAGCCGGAAAAGGATGTTTCACTCCTTTTGGCACAATTGGGATTGACGCTTCCTGAACAACCGCCGCCCAAGGTTTATGCATCGGGACAGGTCGGTCTGTAGTGCCGACCTTTTTACATGACCCCTTGAATTTACTGGCTTAGCGGGTTGGCTACCCCTCGAATTGCGAAGGTCGGGCTAAGTCTGTGCCACCCTGTAATCCGCACAAATATGGTGAAATATCCTATGCAATCAAGTTGCTGTAAACGGACAGGAAATATTTCCCGTTATCTTGTATTTTGAGACATTCTCAGTAAAATTATCATAGCAATTTTAGAGATTGGTTACAGACAGCAGGCAGTTACATGCCTGTTATTGTCTTTGATCCCTGGGAGTTTTCAACGAGGTAGATTTGCTGAACGGGATACATCTTAAGTGGTAAGGTGTTTGTATTCACCCACCCCTTTATCCCCTCCCAAGAGGGGACTCACAAAATCCCGTCCTGGGATGGGACTGATAAAATCCCCTCCTGGAGGGGCGCGGGGTGGGTAACGCGCTCTTGTATCTTAAGAAAGGCCGTTAAGTTTTGGAAAAATAAGACCAATGTAATAGAGTCGTTTGGACATTATGTCAGGAGGATATGCGTGGCATTGATAAGTTTGCAGGACGTGACAATGGGCTTTGGAAGGCCTTTGTTGATTGAACACGCTAATTTGCAGATTGAACGTGGTGAAAGGGTGTGTCTCCTCGGTCGCAATGGCTCAGGCAAGTCTACCTTGCTCAAGCTGATAAACGGAGACCTGATACCCGATTCAGGTGAGATTGTCCGGCAAAAAGGGCTGCACACCGCCTATCTTTCCCAGGAGATTCCGGGGGAATTGAGTGGCACCGTATTCGATATCGTATCTGCCGGGTCTGAGACGCCTGATCGTAGCAAGGCTGTGCAAGATATCGCTCAGGAGTCGAAAAAGCAGCATCAAATCAACAAAGTACTTTCACAGATGCAATTAGATGCCGATGCCGGATTCAATACACTTTCCTCCGGTCTCAAACGCCGGGCGCTGCTTGCCAGGGGACTGGTATGTGATCCCGATATCCTGTTACTCGATGAGCCGACCAATCATTTAGACGTTGATTCTATCAACTGGCTGGAAGAATTTCTCCTGCGGTACGGAGGAACACTGCTCTTTGTTACTCACGACCGCACATTTCTCAAGAAACTGGCCAACCGCATTATTGAACTTGACCGGGGCAGGCTTTCAAGCTGGGCGTGTGATTATGAAACCTTTCTTGTGCGCAAACAGGCAGTCCTCGATGCAGAAGAGAGTCAGCAGTCTGTTTTTGATAAGAAACTGGCACAGGAAGAGATATGGATCCGCCAGGGCATTAAGGCCAGACGCACCAGAAATGAGGGAAGGGTGCGGGCGCTGGAAGATATGCGCAAGGCCAGGCAGGAACGGCGTCAGGTGATGGGCACGGTACGCATGCAGACCCAGGAGGCCGAACGCTCCGGTGCGCTCGTGATAAAGGTTGAGGACGTTACCTACAGTTATGATACCAGGTCGGTTGTCAGCGGCTTTTCCGCAGCGATTATGAGGGGTGATAAGATTGGGATTATCGGCCCCAATGGCACGGGCAAGACCACGCTCCTGCGGCTTCTGCTGGGAGAATTGTCTCCACAACAGGGCAGTGTGCGACATGGTACCCGTCTCAACATCACCTATTTTGACCAACTTCGCGCTCAATTAAAGGAGGACAAATCTGTTTTCGATAACATAGGGGATGGGAACGACGTTATTGTCTTTAACGGCAAACCGCGGCATGTTATCAGCTATTTGCAGGATTTTCTGTTTTCCCCTGATCGTGTACGGGTGCCGGTAAATGCCCTTTCAGGTGGAGAGCGTAACCGCCTCCTCCTGGCACGGCTATTTGCAAGACCATCCAACGTCCTCGTGATGGATGAACCCACGAACGATCTGGACCTAGAAACCCTGGAGCTTTTGGAAGAATTGCTCTTAGACTATCAGGGCACACTTCTACTGGTCAGCCATGACCGAACCTTTCTTAATAATGTAGTGACCAGCACCTTTGTATTTGAGGGAAAAGGAAAAGTGAACGAGTATATTGGCGGATATGATGATTGGCAACGCCAGAGCGAAGAGAAAAAGGAAGATGCTACGGAAAAATTTCCGGCAAAGACAGCACCGGTGCGCAGACCATGCGAACGGCCCCGCAAGCTTTCCTTTAAGGAACAGCGTGAACTTGAAGCTTTGCCACAGCGTATTGAAGCCCTGGAAGCAGAGCAACAGCAACTGTATCAAACCATGGGGGATCCCCTGTTTTTTCAAAAAGGGAAAGAGGAAATCACAAAGATTAATGACCGGGCTTCGTCCCTGGAAGGTGAATTGGCAGAAGCCTATCAACGATGGGAGACTTTGGAGGGCTTACCGGATTCATAACTTTTTGATATTGCAAAGTGTCGACTCATTTGTATAATCTGAATATTGTTACCATTCTTTTAACGGCGTACTTTATATGGGCATCTTTTTAGGAGTTTAACCTATGATCTGGAAGAACTGCACATCATTTACATACGGGTGAGTGCACTTACTGAAGTGGCGGCGCCATTTCCAGGTTGAGTGGATGAGGTATAGACTCTTAAAGGATTGCCGGTAGTACATCCCCGAAAAAACGCAAGGGTCTCTTCTCTCTTGCAAGGTATTTGCATCCATTCCATAAGAAATTCTAGCCTTCATTCATCTCAGTTCCATCTTACCAGGAAAAGGTACCATCCCTTCGTCCAATAGTTAATTGGACAACCTCTTTATTCGGACACAGATTCACGCAGATATTTTTTGCAGCTAAAGGGAAAAAAGACGTTCACCCTTGCTGCTATTTCTCTGTGAATTCAGTGTTCTCTGTGGCTAGTTTAAGGTTTGAGCATTTCAAAATTGAGATTCTTCGGTCGTTTCACTCCCTCGGAATGATGAAATAATGCGAAATTGTCATTCTGAGCGGAGCGAAGAACCTGATGAAACGTTAAGGGATTTCAATCACCCCCCATAATCCCCCCGTAAACTGGGGGAAACAGGAGGAGGGAATCGCCGAAGGTCTAATTAATGTACGGGAATTTCAAGCGAAAATTCCACCCCCTTAATCCCCCGCCAGCGGGGGACAAACAACTATCCCCCGATGGCGGGGGTGAGGGATGTGGACTTCAGTCGGGAAAATTTGTATTTAAACGGACTTATTTAATATGGAGGATGTAATCATGGTATCTTTAGTAATCGATGGGAAAAAAGTGAAGGCAGAACCTGCTCAAACCATTTTACAGGCAGCACAGAAAGTGGGGATTCATATTCCTACCCTCTGCCATGACCCGCGTCTGGATCCTTCCGGGGCATGCCGGATGTGCGTGGTAGAGGTAGAAGGTGCGCGATCCCTGGTTGCTTCCTGCGCAACCCCGGTCACCGAAGGCATGAAGGTCTCTACCCGGACTGAAGCAGTAACGCGCGCACGAAAACTCAACCTTGAACTTCTTTGGTCTCATCATCCCAATGATTGTCTGACATGCGATAAAGCAGGGGAGTGTCAGCTTCAAAAACTCATGTATGAATACGATGTAACGACATCACGGTTTGTGGAACAAAATCCACCCCCTAAACCTGACACTTCGAATCCCGGCATCTATCGGGATATGAACAAATGTATTCTCTGTGGAAAGTGCGTCAGGATTTGTGACGAGATTCAAAACCAGCACATATGGGCATTTTCAAACCGCGGGATGCAGACCTCAATCGCAACGGCCTTTGAAAAGCCCTTAAAAGACGCCGATTGTGTGTTTTGCGGACATTGTATTTCCGTGTGTCCGGTGGGCGCACTGATGGACAAACCTGCCGCAAAAAAGGGACGATCATGGGAAACCAGGAAGGTAAGGACGGTCTGTTGTTATTGCGGGGTGGGTTGTAGCCTTATGCTTCATGTAAAAGGGGGTGAAGTTCTGAAAGTGACGGCCGATACCCATGACGCCCCCAATTATGGCAGTCTCTGTGTAAAAGGGCGATACGGGTTTGAGTTTTACAAGAGCCCCGACCGTTTAAAATCTCCATTGGTTCGCGATAGCATTGACCAGCCATTTCGGGAAGCAGGCTGGGATGAGGCCATTAACCTTGTCGCCAGGAAACTTTTGGAGATTAAGAAGAACTATGGTCCGGATGCGTTCGGATGCCTGAGTTCTTCAAGGGGCACAAACGAAGAAAATTATCTGGCTCAAAAATTTGCCCGTGCCGTGATGGGAACCAACAACATGGATAACTGCGCACGGGTTTGCCATGCCCCATCAGTAACAGGACTCCGGGCTGCCCTGGGAAGCGGCGCTGCCACGAATTCTCTGGCTGATATTGAGGGTGCAGAAGTCCTCATCGTCAGCGGTTCCAATACCACCGAGGCCCATCCCGTCGCTGCCTTAAAGATCAAAAAGGCGGTGCGGCAGAAGGGAGCAAAACTTATCGTAATCGACCCACGGGAAATTGAACTCGTCCAGTACGCAACCGTATGGCTCCGCTTAAAACCGGGTACGAACGTTGCGCTTATCAATGGTCTGTTGCACGTTATTTTAAAAGAAGGTTTGGAAAACA
Organism: Candidatus Brocadia carolinensis; assembly: GCA_002009475.1. GTDB lineage: Bacteria > Planctomycetota > Brocadiia > Brocadiales > Brocadiaceae > Brocadia > Brocadia carolinensis. The sequence goes on from AYTS01000079.1 coordinate 4,713, forward strand.
GGGAATTTATCCAGCAACGAACCGAGAATATCGACATGTTGCAACAGGTAGTAGCCCAGTACACACCGGAAAAGACAGAGGAAATTACCGGAGTTCCAAAAGAGGACATTATCAGGGCTGCCAGAATTTATGCAGGGACACAGAAGGGCATGATTGTTTACGGATTGGGAATGACCGAGCACAAGGCGGGATCTCATGGCGTTATGTCTCTGGCTAATCTGGCGTTAATTACGGGCAACGTGGGCAGGCCCAATACCGGGATCAATCCGCTCCGGGGGCAGAACAACGTCCAGGGCTCATGCGACATGGGGGCATTGCCGGACGTCTATACCTGTTATCAAAAGGTCGATGACCCTGTTACCAACAAAAAATTTTCTGAGGCATGGGGTTGCCAGCTTCCTGCGAAACCCGGACTGAAGGAACCTCAGATGTACCGGGAAGCCCTGGCAGGCAAACTCAAAGCGATGTATATCATTGGATATGATCCGGCTACTACACAGGCCAATATCAGTCATGTACGGTCGGCCATGGAAAAACTGGATCTCCTCGTCGTGCAGGAGCTTTTTATGACAGAAACGGCCAAACTAGCCCACGTGGTGCTCCCCGCTGGTTGCTTCTTTGAGAAGGACGGCACCTTTACCAACGCAGAAAGAAGGGTCAGGAGGCTTAATCAGGCTATTCCTCTGCCGAAAGGAACAAAACACGATTGGGAGATTATTTGCCTGATTGCCAGCGCCATGGGATATCCTCTGCAGTATAACCATCCCGGTGAAATTATGGATGAACTTGCCCGCCTTACGCCGGAGTTTGCAGGGATCGATTTTAAGAGACTCGAAGGGGACGGCCTGGTATGGCCTGTGTGGGATAAGAAACATCCCGGCACGCCCATTTTACACAAAGATACCTTCACGAGGGGAAAGGGCAGGTTTAACGATCTTCTCTACACTCCATCGGAGGAATTGCCTGACAATGACTATCCTTTGTATCTAACCACTGGTCGCCGTCTTTACCATTATAACAATGGTTCGATGTCGCTTCGAAACCCGGAAATTTATGCGATCAGCTCGGAGGAATTTGTGGAAATCCATCCCGATGAGGCTGAAAGATTGGGGATAAAAACAGGGGATGCTGTGAGGGTGCAATCAAGACGCGGTTCGTTGGAAGTGAAGGCACATGTCACAACAAAATCCCGGCCCGGAAGCGTATTCCTGTCTTTCCACTTTCCGGAGACCCCGACAAACGTCCTGACGGGTCCCGGGGAAGACTTATTGGCGCTTACTCCGGAATATAAGGTGTGTGCGGTAAAGATTGAGAAGAGGTAACTTCATGCATCGGAATTTTTGATTGTGCGGGGCTTGTGGGTATATCAAATTCTTAACACATCCCTAACTCTCCCGAGAGGGGAATCAAAAAGTCCCCTACTGGGAGGGGAGCCAGGGCTGGGTATCGTGGAAAATGGACTTCGCCGTGAGCTCAGTTGAACAATTCGATGCAAAAGACGACTGATTAATTCACCCTACTCACTTGCTATAAAAAATGAATACTTTCTTGTTGTCTTTTTACTAAAAATGGGTATCCTGTACTAATTCAGAATACCACATTTTATACATTGCTAAATGCAGGGATAATTTCTAAAACGGTTAGTAGATCAGACAAGAAAACAGCATGTTAACGCCAAAGGTTTTAATCCTCAGAACGGCAGGAACGAATTGCGATTATGAGACCCGGTACGCTTTTGAAAAGGCAGGGGCAAAGGTGGATGTTGTGCACATGAATACCTTACTTGCTAACAAAAAGCTGCTGGGTGATTATCAGATATTAACCCTGCCCGGCGGATTTACGTACGGTGACGACATTTCTGCCGGGAAAATACTGGCAAATCAGATACGATACCAACTGGGAGAGGACTTGAAGACCTTCGTGAACGAAAAGAAACTCATCCTGGGAATTTGTAACGGGTTTCAAACGCTGACAAAGGCCGGATTCCTGCCATCTTTTCATATGCATGGACAGGAGGCCACGTTGACCTTTAATGATTCAAACAAGTTCGAAGCCCGGTGGGTTTACCTGAAGGTCTGTTCAAGTAAATCTGCCTTTATTAAAGATTCAGATGTAGCAATACTCTATTTACCGGTAGCGCATGGAGAAGGAAAGTATATAGCCAGGAATGAACCGGTCATGAATACCATTCTGACGAATCATCAGGTAATCTTTCAATATGTAAACGACCGTGGCGAAGAAGCCGGTTATCCGTGGAATCCTGCGGGCTCCATTCAGAATATAGCTGGTGTCTGCGACCCAACCGGCCAGGTCCTTGGCATGATGCCCCACCCGGAACGGCATGTAGAGCCGACTCAGCATCCGCGCTGGACCCGCAGTGGATTGAAGGAGTGGGGGGACGGCTTTTTGATTTTTAGGAATGCCGTTCAATACGTTAAAAATAATTTATAATATCACCGCGAAGACGCAAAGGACGAAACAACTTTAACTAGGCTTTCGGCAACATATTTAAAAAGAACATCGAACCGCAGAACAAGAAATATCGAATAGTGAAGTAAAAATACTTCATCATTTAACATTCCTTGTTCGATATTCGATATTTGGCGTACTGCTTTTCAATGGAGAACGAAGAATCTCTTCGCTTTGCAACAACTTTGAAATTCCTGTACATTTAACTAGGACTTCGACAACTTTCCCCCCGTTTACGGGGGGGATTATGGGGGGTGATTGAACTCCTGAACCTTTAAATTAGGTCTTCGGCTACCCCCGCTGTCCTCCCCCGTAAATGGGGGGACTTTAAGGAGTGATTGAACTCCCGATACATTAAATCAATACCATTTGGAGACAAGACATTATGCATAAAACGGTTACCTCAAATAAAGAGCTTACACCGGCAGTCGATTTAGCCAAATGCAGAACCATCCTTGCAAAACATCCTGGCGCAACCTCCGCAGACCTTATTCCCATCCTGCAGCAGATGCAGGATGCGTATGGTTATCTGCCCCAAAATGCCTTGGAAGAAATAACGGCCAGCACACGCATTCCCCTGAGCAAAATTTACGGTGTGATTACCTTCTATTCACAATTTTCCCTCGAGCCGAGAGGCAAGCATACGATCAAGGTCTGTGTCGGTACTGCCTGTCACATTAAAGGTGCGCCGGACATAAAGAAAAAAAATTACCGAAGCACTCCATATTCACGAGGGGGAGACGACAAAAGATTATAAATTCACGTATGAACCCGTAGCCTGTCTGGGTACCTGTTTTCTGGCTCCGGTCATGATGATTAATGAGCGATACTATGGAAAGCTAACGACGGAAAAAACTGAACAAATTCTGACAAGTTATTAACCCGTAAAGGAGCATGTACCGTGAAACAACTAAAAACCCCTGACGATCTCGCTAAATATAAAAAATCCCTTGAAACGAAACACCGGCCTGATGTGGCGCGGATATTCATTTGTGCGACAGGCTGTAGGGCGCTTGGCGCTGAAGAAGTATGCAGGGCGTTCAAGAATGAAATTGCAAAACAGTCGCTTACCGACAAGATAGAAATTGTAGAAACAGGATGCCAGGGACTCTGCACCAGGGCACCCGTATTGACTATAGAACCTTTAGGAATTTTCTATGGCAGGGTTACCGAAACGGATGTACCTGAAATTATTGCACGAACGGTACAAAAAGGTGAGGTTATTGATCGTCTCTGCTACTCTGAGGCGGGGAAACGCATTCCCTACGTTCGGGATATCCCCTTTTACAGTAAACAGAAAAAAATAGTGTTAAAAAACTGCGGCAGCATTGACCCACGAAATATCGACGAATATATTTTAAAGGAAGGTTATGCTGCCTTTGCAAAGGTGCTTGGCGGTATGACGCAGGAGAAAGTCATTGATGAAATAAAGAATTCAGGGCTGCGCGGCAGAGGCGGAGCAGGATTTCCCACGGGAATTAAATGGGAATCAGTGCGAAATGCCCCTGGCGACATGAAATACCTGGTATGTAACGGTGACGAAGGAGACCCCGGGGCTTTTATGGATAGGGCCGTACTTGAAGGTGACCCTCATGCTGTTATTGAAGGGATGCTCATTGGCGCATATGCAATGGGCGCAAAGAAAGGATTCATTTATGTGCGCGCAGAATACCCCATTGCAGTAGAGCACTTAAAAATTGCCATAGAACAGGCGAGAACCCTGGGACTCCTTGGTGAAAATATTCTCGGAAAACCATTCAGTTTTGATCTGGAGATCAAAATGGGTGCCGGAGCCTTCGTTTGTGGAGAAGAAACGGCCCTCATTGCCTCTATCGAAGGAAAACGGGGCATGCCCCGCCCTCGTCCGCCATATCCTGCCACCAGCGGCATTTGGGGAAAACCCACGAATATCAACAACGTTGAGACCTTAGCAAATGTGCCGGTTATCTTCCTTAACGGTTCCTCATGGTACAAATCCATCGGCACGGAGAGCAGTAAAGGTACAAAGATATTCGCCCTGGCAGGCAATGTAAAAAATACCGGTCTTGTTGAAGTTCCCATGGGAACCACGCTCCGTGAGATCGTCTTTAACATCGGAGGGGGTATTCCCGGCAGAAAAAATTTTAAGGCGGCTCAGATGGGCGGCCCTTCTGGCGGCTGCGTGCCTGCCCAACATCTTGATCTCCCTATTGATTATGAAACGGTGAAAGAGGTTGGGGCAATTATGGGGTCTGGAGGGCTTATTGTCATGGACGACTCCACTTCCATGGTTGAGATCGCACGTTATTTTATGGAATTTTGCCAGGACGAATCCTGTGGAAAGTGTGTGCCGTGCAGGATAGGGACCAAGAGAATGCTCGATATCCTTACGCGGATTACCAAGGGGCAGGGCAAGCAGGAAGATATCGGCTTCTTAAATGAATTGGCGGAAGTCACGAAAACAGCTTCTTTATGCGGACTAGGGCAAACTGCTGCAAACCCGGTGCTCTCTACCATCCGTTATTTCGCAAATGAATACGAAGAAGCTATTCATAAAAAAAGACACTCAAACAGCACAACACAATTCTCCATCGCCGTCGTAACACTGCACCAGGCCATATCAAAACCATACGGCGGGCAGTCCGGCAGTTATACTCAAGGAGCGCTTGTGAATAACCTTGATCACCTCACGAGGTGGCACGGACAAGCAAAGCTTGTCCGTGTTTTCGTACCAGTACTAATGAAACGAGCGATGCATAACGCTAACCAAAAATCCTCCTTAGTAAAGTGGGATTAAGGCTGTTACAGTGACAATACCTCTTTGCGAACGTGCATATGAACAAAATTATTATGAATGAAACGACATGCCTGAAATACCTATCATCCGTCCGCCGAATGAATGGAATAGCCTGCTTGTGCGCGTTACGAGGGGGTGCAAATGGAACCGCTGCCGTTTCTGCGGTATCTATCCTCATCTTGGAGAACCGGGATTTTCCATCCGGTCGGTAGCTGAAATCAAACGCGATATCGATCTTCTCAAACTTCAACACCCCAATGCGGAAACCGCATTCCTTGGTGATGCCGATCCACTGCAGCCAGGGGTCGATGCCTTTGTCGAAATCGCCAGATACCTTCGCAACGCCTTCCCGATCAAGAGACTCACCTGTTATGCCAGGGTATCAACACTCTGGAAACTGAGAAAAGACGCCATTCAGATACTTGCACGGGCTGGACTGAACAGGGTACATATCGGCCTTGAATCAGGAGATGCCGAGATTTTGCGCTTTCACCGGAAAGGGCAAACGCCTGAAATGGTAAGGGAAATCGCAGCCTGGCTCAAAGATGCAGGCATTGAAATCTCCTTTTATGTCCTCCTGGGACTTGGTGGCAGGGATCACTGGCAGAGGCACATTCAGGAAGCGGCAAGACTCATCAATGAAACAGAGCCTGAATTCGTGCGCATCAGGAGGCTTTGGCCGTATGAAAGCAACAGTCCGTTTTCCGGCCCGGAATCCCCGCTTTTACACGAAATACGAAACGGTAATTTTAATCCGCAAACACCTGAAGGCACCGTCCTGGAACTCAGGCTGTTGATAAAACAACTTCATGAGCTTTCCACGTTTGTGACATGCGATCATGGAAACAATTATGTACAGGTATCCGGCAGGATAAATGAGGACAAACAAACGATGCTGACAAAAATCGATGCATTCCTTGCACTTCCGGAAAGTGACAGGGAAGCGCACTATCTGGCAGTCGGCTCAAGGATCTAAAAAATAAACCATGCGGCTTTTTCAACAGGAATAATTTGACAGCAAAATAGTCACTATTTCTATTCTTTCCCATAAGATAAACATCATAATCTCCCCTTTATCGGTAGGACAAGCGTCCCGCTTGTCAAAATAATGTCAGGAGAAGACGCCTGACCTCCATAGGAGCGGTGCGTGTTTACTTGTTCCATGTATTTCCCGAATCTTAAAAAGGAACCAATGTTTTATATAACAGAAATTGTGCTTGATTATACTTGAAAATAAAATGATAAGTGGTAGCTTTTGGTTAACTGAGCGAGACAGTAGTTTTCACAAATGACATGAAATGGTGTGATAATTATTGAAGTACGAAATCGAATGTATCCCGAAGGCAATTGATGATTTGAAGTTGTTAAGGAAGTATGAGCAGCAATCCATTTTTGACCGAATTAATGAACAACTTTTATATGAGCCTGCTCTGGAAACACGTAATCGTAAGAAACTGCGCCCAAATAACGTTGCCGAGTATGAATTACAAATTGGGTAACACTTTAGTTTTTTTGAAAAACACCTTTTTCTGTAGGTGCGTACCTGAAGGTATTCACACGCAATAAAAACAAAATCCGGTATGCGGTAAAAAAGCGGGGTTAACAGGCAAAAATGCATCATTTGGCTATAATCATGACATCCTTTCAGGATTTGGAAATTGCAAAGACATGTTTTGAATCTGCCTCCCCCTGTATATTCGCCATGATATAGCCAGCAAAACAAGGTTTTCTCTTGAGATTGTTCAAAAAGCTAAAGTGTTACCGAATTGGGAAGTTTCGCGTTTTTTTTATGACGTTGATGAAACGACGAAAATCGTCAAAATTGAAGCTATCGGTTATAAAAAGGGCAGCCGATTGTTCATTCATGGGAAGGAGTATGAGTTATGAAAACAGTAAATATCTCAGCAAGGGAAAAAACTATCAATGCTTTACTAAAAGAAGCACAAAAATAGGGTCTAATCCTTCGTTCTGTTGATGGGCATGAGTTTATTTTGGTTGAAATTGATGATTTCAATCGGGAGATTGAATTAACCCGCCAAAACAGGAATTGATGAAATTACTTGATGAACGAGGTAAGCAAATGAAGACTATCAAAGCACTGGAAGTGAAAAAACAACTTGGTCTTTGATAGAGTTCAGGATTATTTCACAGGATATCTTTGCAGGTAAACACTACTTACCAATAAAACGCACCCAAATTCATTATTAATTTTGCTGGTAAAATTAAAAACCTTGCAATCTTTTTTTACTTTTGTTATTTTGATTTTTACTATGAAAATGCAATTTCTTAATATAAAGTAATTCACGTAATCACAGCCTGTCAGAAACTAACATGAGTTCAGTACCAACACTATTCCCGGCCGGAAAATTTGAAGTACCTAAAGATTTCGGAGGCACAGGCTAAGTAACAATCTACGAGACTGCCTAAAAATGCATTGAAGCGCCTTTGACGGGCAAGACAGAAACAATCGAGCAACAAGCCAACATTATCACTCAAAAGCGGACGAACGCCACAATCGCAATGCCTTGCTTAGGGACGTACTGCAAGGGGGCAACATATTTAGTTATTTTATGCAGGTTGGGTTAAACGCAGCGCACCCAACAAGAAAATGGCTTGAGGTAGTATTATGAAATTGCCGAATATAATACCTTCGTCAGATCTTCTTAGCCAGCTTAAAGGGGTAGAAAGTGGTCTTCTCCAGCGTAAACGGCTCAGTACCGTTGGGCTTATCGTTGGTACCTTGCAGGCCAGTTTTTTGTTAATCAATAGCGACTGGTTCAAGGGTTTGACCAGCATCCCCACTATTCCAATCCTTAGTAAAATTCCTACCTTTGTTTTTCCTATTGTAATAGTATTCGCAATTTTCTCATTCTTCATAATGGTCTGGTCAAGATTCTGGCTCAAAGAGTCACAGGCTCCCTTTCGTTATACCTGTTCCATTGCAGATTTCAACCCTATACTGCAGGAACACGCAATAGAAGAACTAGCATGGTTACAGCATGATCTCCAAGTGAGGTTGAGCCAACGTATTGGACGCCTCTTTTTGCTAGAAGAAAAAGATGCAAAGCCAAAGGAAGAGCGGATAAATGACGACACCGAGGAGAACCTTAAATCACACATTCACATCAGTGGTTTCTATGGCATTCGTAACGACCAGGATAATAGCCTGGTCATTGAAGTGATGCCCCGTGTCCGTATCGGACCGTCTGGAAGCCCGGAGACACTTGCTCAGCCAGTGAAATATATCCTCGACAAGGAATGTCCTCCTGACGATAAGAAGCCTGGGAAAGCGTTGAAGGCTTCAACAACGAACCCTCAAAACAGGAACATTGCACCAGATCAGTATGAACAGATCATTGAACGGGTCTACTTCAGCATTGCAACAGAAATCTACAAACAGATACAACAGGATGTAAAAAAGAAAATTGATCTCTTGCCCACGAATTACTTCCGTGCGGTCGCTTTATTTCGTGAGGCGGAGGATTATGCGAAATCAAACACGCTCGATTCGTATGAGGAGGCAATGAATCTCTATGAACAGGCAAACAAACTCCTTGATCCTTCCGTGCGACCACTGACCAACTCTTGGTTTCGAAGGCCCTTTCAGAAATTTCAACGGTGGAGGGCCAGATTCTGGGCAATAGTGCGGGGGTGGGAGGCAACCTTCTTACCGAAATGCGGACATATTGAGGTTATGTGTGCAAGAACTGAGATTGGCTATGCAAATATGCTTCTTTCCCGCCGATTTTTAGCTGGCATATCAGGACAGCGTTCAAACCCGGTCTATGAAGCATTGCCTGTCGCAGAAAGGGCGTTAAAAAGGCTATTAGCCCTGCCTGCTTCTCTGGAATTTGGCCGTTACGATGTTCCCGGCCATCGCGAGGCTCTTTTTGATGCCTATATGACCCTGGCATTATCGTGGTGGAACTTAGGATCTGCACACAAAGCAATGAAGTCGCTTTTGCATGCCCGCCAGATCGATCCCTTTCGAACCGAAAAGGATGCAATGTATCTTTATGTAGCAGGTGAAATTGATTTTAATAGTATTTCTCAATTGCACTATTTTCAACGCGCCATAGAGGTTCTACCGAGATTTGAAGTCGCACAGTTTTCCTTTGCTACGGAGTTTGAATTCCTTTGGCGAACAAGACCTTCGCTTGAGCGAAACGTTGCCGAATTGGTTGTCAAAGAATATGAAAGGGTACTAATGATTAATCCCGGGAATATTGGTGCATGGGCAAACATAGGTTATGTTTACTGGTTACTCGGCGAAGATGGAGATATAGGTAAGGCAAGGGATGCTTACTTGAACGGATGCGAGTACAAGGCAATTAAGCCGGCAACGTTTATCTCCGAACTCAGTTACGGACTTGCCAGGCTTTCCGCCGAGCAAGGGGATTTTTTTGAAGCATATAAGCATTATGTCAGCGCTGTGTCTGCGCAACTTGGCCAGGGGGTATATCATAATCCTTATGGCTATACTGGATATTTCTTTCAAATGATCGAAAGGGAGATGTTAGAACGAATCATCCGTTACAAGGAAAGAGTTGAATCATATTGGAATCTTTTGAAGGGGAAAGACGGCCAAAAAAGAGAGTTCACAAGAAATGTAGAAGCTTTTGTCGTTAATAATGAAATCGCTATTGATAAAAAAGAATATATTATCAAAAGATTGGTTAATTTGTTCAAGGATATTGATACAAGATTGACGCAAGAAGAGGAAGAAAGAGTGAAAAATATTACCAAGAAGGAGGGACTTGGGGATTTTGCTGAAGATTTTAAAACTTCTATGCTCGAAGGAGATAAAACAAAAGACGAGGGAAAAAAAACAAAAGGCGAAATACTATCGGTACTTCATGACGATGACTTTTCAGCCTTGATTGAAAAGTATCTACCTACACAACGTGTCACGGATGCTGTTTATGCCTTCGTACTTACAGACTATGGCGAGGCATGTTATAATTATTGGAAACGCTCAGGAGATAGAACATGGCGTGATAATGCTTGTTCAGCATATGACAATGCCATTAAATGTAATAGCCATTACGTAATTCCCCATTATAACCTTGCCCTTATTGATAGCGATAGGAGTTCAAAAGAATTGGATCCTGTCGAGAAATTGGAACCGAGGTGGCCTGACGGAATTTTCGCAAGGATCGAAGTTGACGTCAATCGTTTACCGGGTTGTATTGCCGATGCTGAGAAAGCTGAAGATGAAGCTCAGAAAGCCGAGGATGATGCTAAGAAAATAGACAAAGCTGTGGAAAAAGTTGCTGAAATCAGTCGGTTTCAACCAAGAGAAGATAAGGCTACTAAATTTTGGGACGAGACTGCTAAACTTCGGGACAAAGCTGCCAAACTTCGGAACATAGCTAAAGCACTTTTGAATACCGCTACTGAATGTAAGGAGAATGCTGACAAATTAGTGAAACAAATTAAAGATAAACTTGGCAGTTTCCTACCTCATAGCTGGGCTGTGAAAGCCTTTGCCGATTATGAAGATAAGGAAATATTAAATTTGCTTGAAAACAAGCGCATTAACTGGGAGAAAGAACTTGATGAACTTCATGTGAGGGCATTCTTCACATTCGGTATATTCCTTTCGAGGGTGAAAAAAATAGAAGTTGCGCAAAAGATATTTTTACATATTCGAGAGTATTTCTGGCCAGAAGATTTTAACTTACATCAGTCACTAGGAGATATTTTAGACTTTTCCGAAAGGGAATTCAGAGTTCCCTTGTCCATAGAGGCGCTCTGCAAAGTAATTAATAATGATAATTTCTTATTACAGTACAAGATCAATTCCATCGAGGGTCTCAATAAATTGTTAAAAACACCTGATTTGTATGATAAATTAAAAGAAAAGAAAAGTATAGAATTCTCAGAGGCTGTAGAAAATTTGGCTGAAAAAACTAAGGGGGATAGAAATAAAGTGCCGTTTTCAAAACTTGAACCCGAACGAAAAAAGAATATCTTAAAGCTCAATAGATTTGTATTGGAGGAAGTTTATCCGGATGAAACTCCCAAAGGCAATGAGGTTATCCTTCGCAAAACTATAGAACGATGGTTGGCTGAAGATCCTGGCGCTTATTGGGCTTTGGAGTGGGTAAGTGTAAGAAAAGATATTTTTGGTAAACAAAAAAGGCATGATATCTTTCATGAAGCCTTGGATGCAAGAGGACGCACGGAGTTCTTTTATAAATGGGTTGGAGATCAATTTAAGGAAATGGGTGAAAGAGATAAAGCCCTTGAAGCTTATTGCAAGGCTGAGACAACAAAAGACCCTCGTTTGCTTTTGGAGCTTGGACGGAGTTACGTAGATTTGGGAGAAAAAGACAAGGCTCTTGAAACTTATCTCAAGGCTGAGACGACAAAAGACCCTCGTTTGCTTCTGGAACTTGGGCAAAGCTATGAAAACATTGAGGCATGGAAGGAAAGCCTCAAGGTTTACCAACGTGCCAAAGAAATCGATGGCAAGGAAACAAGACCTGTTTATCACAAGGTGCATTACCATAATCGAATTGGACGTGTTTTATGGGCGTTACAAAGGCATGAGGAGGCTATAAGTGAATTTAATGCGATAGGAATAGGAGACTGGCATAGAAATATCGTTGATAAAGTGATACCCCGTACTATCACTATCGAAGGTTATCGCATCATGAAAAATTGGCTGAAAGGCCAAGAGGAAGCATGCAAAAAGGAGGGCGATCAGAGTGCATTGCGCGACACTCGCGAGGCTTTTCTGTTGCTTGTTCGAGAGAAATATAAAGCGTTTGAAAAGAAAGCACCACCACAGATGCATGGGGAAACTTCTTACAGCGTACCGCTTGTCGTTACCCCTATTGTAATCGAAGCTGACGATAGGTTTTTTCCGAAAGAAGTGGGCTGGGAAAAGACTCATCCGTTATTTGATAAGTATATACCGGAGATGCGCACTCGAATCGAAACAGAAATGGGTGTAAAAATCCCTGGGGTTCGCATCCGTGGCGCTGTTAATTTGAAGAACTCATATATAATAATTATCAATGAAGTGCCAATCGTGATGGGTACTGTCGAGTTGGAACGAAAATATTGTCCTAATTATAAGGCATACCCAGGCATGGATAAAATTATTGGCAATTTACAACCAGCCTTTAATCCCCAAACAGGACAAAATGATGGAGCATGGATAGATCAGAGATTGCCGGAGAAAAATCAGACAGAGAAGATGGGGCTTTGTGACCATTTTGAATACATGATAAACCATTTGGCGGCGGTGCTGCGTGTCAATCTCGCATCTTTTCTTGGTATTCAGGAGGTGAACAATCTTTTGGAGACCTGGCAATATAGTGGCGACGAAAAAGAAAGAATTAAGCACAAGGAACTTGTTCAAAAAGCCTTACCTGATTCATCTGCTAAGGTGCGCTTTCTTCAGGTGCTTCAAGGTTTAGTCCGGGAATCAGTACCGATTATAAACTTGCAGAGTATCCTGGAGTCTTTTTCAACGAACGGTTTAAAGGACCATGAGATTATAAGATTGATTGAAGCCATACGAGTAACGTTGAGCAGTGTATTGCCAGGTAATGATAAATCATATAATGTCCTTACTCTCTCACCAGCCTTTGAAGAGGAAATCAAGCGTTGGTTACAGCGTAAGGATGGTAAGACCTTTTTTGCAATTCTACCTGAGCAAACCCAGGAATTATTGTCAGCAGTCCGGGACTCTGTTAAAGAAAGGAATCAAGAAAGGCTCGTTATAGTGACCCATGATACTGACATCCGCCCCTTTGTTCGCCGGCTCATTGAGCTAGAGTTTCCACGCATTATGGTGCTATCGTCAAATGAGCTGAAACCCGATTTGAGGGGCAATGTATCCGGTGTCATTACGTATACAAAATGACAGGAGGAGAGAGGTATGGGTAACCAAAATACTCCAAGTGTTCCGGTTGTTATAGAACTCGCACCCACCTTGAGTATTCTCGCAACTAAAGAAAACCCGGCAGCACAAGGGTTTCGTCGGAAGATTGAAACCGGGGTATCGAAAGTCTTCATAGATTTGGGCATCCCTGGAAGGCCTTCCATTGAGATAAGAACCTCTCAGGCGGTAGAAGCCATTCGTATTCTCGTACATGATTTTCCCCAACCTTATTCAGAAGAACTGTTTCGCAATCTTTGGGAATATTGTTCACAATCGAGTCTCGGTTATTTGCCTTTGCAGTATTCTCCGGGTGACTGGTTAAGAGAGAATGTTTTAAATTCGGACTTATCCACCGAAGCAGAACAGCCAAACCCCATAGTTGATTTTTTGGCTCTCCTCGTTATTGAAGTTATAAAACAGAGACCGGAGCAACTCCTTGGAAGCGAGCAGGTTGTTTATCATATCGAAAGAGCAAGACAAAAAATATCTGAAGACAAAAAGAGTGAAGGAGATATATTACAGAAAGACCAGATTGAACAAATAGTAAAATATCTTCTAAATTTGAAGATATCCATTGCTGACTTTCTTACAATCACAGAGAATATCTATGAAGGGGTGATACAAAACCTTCCCAGCAGTCATATTGAAGAGACGTTAGCAACACTACTACGCCCAAAAACGATTGAGATTATAATGGATGCAGACTACTTGCAACACGTCTTTAATGTTACACAGGACGCATTGCCCATTTCTATCTATGATTCTAAAATAGAGGGCAAGGTACGCGAACAATTTATTTTATTGACGAATGGAATTTTTTATGAACTTGGTATCAGGCTGCCAGATATTGTATTAGCCCCTTCATCGAGCCTTAAAAAAAACACTTTTTCTATCAAAATAAACGACACTCTCTGCACACCACGCATAGGCCTCCAAACCCACCAACTGCTGGTGAATGCAACAAAAGAACGTTTGGCGCAATCTGAAATAGCTATCTCAATGACCGCTGCCAACCCATCCAATAATACCGAGTGCGGTCTTATAGAAAAAAATGATGAATCCGCCATTAAAAAAATTAAAGAGATTGGGCTATTCAGTTGGGATGCGGTAGGATTTATTATTTTGACTTTAGCCAGCGAGATAAGAAAGAACGCCCATTGTCTTTTAGATACCGACACTGTTGAATATGAATTGGCGTTATTACACCAAGCCTTTCCTGAACTCATTTTCTCCGTGCTGGAAACCGTTTCCATAGAACGTGTCACAAAAATTCTCAGATCCCTCCTGAAAGAGGAGATTTCCATCAGAGACCTTAGGGCAATTCTGGAGCGGATATTGACGTATGATTATATTTTGACAGACCTGGGTAAATATATCGTCTTTGATGACCGTCTCGCCATCCATGAGAGCCTCAATTTTAATCCGCAGGACGATGTCTATAATTATGTGCAGCATGTCCGGGCAGGTTTAAAAAAAATATATAAGCCACAAATATACCTACGGACGCGGAAATAGCAGTTTAATAGTATATTTACTTGATCCAAAAACGATCGAAGATCGAGTTATCGATACCATTGCTTTTGAAAAGGGGAACAAGGATAAAAGCCCTTTAACGGTTGCAGAGTTTGAGAAAATCCTGGCTGCGATCCGAACGGAAATCAGCTTACGATCACGAACCTCCAATCTACCCGTAATATTAACGATAGCACCGATTAGATCTTATATGCGTAAATTAGTGACTCCTGAATTCCCGTCTTTGTCCGTACTTTCATATGATGAGCTTTCTTCAGACACCAATATTCAACCTATTGCAAGAATTTCATTGGAATAAGTTGTGTGTACCGTTTTGAAGTTATTTCTTACAAACTTTCAATTGGCTGATCCTTCAACAGGCTCAGGGTGTAGCGCCGTGCATGGTGAACGTTAGGCTGATCTCACGCCAAAGACTTTTCAAACCCTCTTTCGATAATTCACGATAAATGTCCCTTGTCGGAGAATGTTTGGTTGAGGGATATTTTTGTGCCAATTCCATATAAGTTGCTGAGATGCCTCAGATCATACGTCAACTGACCTTTGAAAACCGTTCCCATCATCAAACGGCAAAAGGTCTGTCCACGAGTCCCGGTTTTTGATAAAGGTAAAAGACAAAAGGCATTGTGAGAATTGTATGAAGTTAGTATAATAATAAATTAGATGAAAGAATTATATCCCCATGAACAATACCGCCATCCTTTCGTTTATGAGCAATTGTTTATGGCAACTTATCGCTAAAAAATATTTATGAGAATTATCTCCATTACTGGTACTGCAAGCGGCGTGGGAAAGACGGCGGTTGTGCGATTTTTGCTGAAAAATCTGGAAGATTTTTCAGCCTTAAAAATCACAACAAAGCACGAAGGCAACTGTCCCCGGCACTCTGACTGCGACGTCTGTGAGACCATGAAACGTCCATATACGATCACGACTGAGCCGCTTCAAATCAATCAGGCAGGCAAAGACACCGCTTTGTTTAAAAGCGCTGGCGCCCGGAAGGTCGTTTGGCTTCAAACCCATTCAGAACACCTGAAAAGGGGTATTGAAGAGGCAGTATCCCACTTTAGCAAAAATGATTCAGTCCTTATAGAAGGCAATAGTTTCCTGCATGCCCATGATGCAGATATCAGCATCCTTGTCACTACCCCCAGGGAGACAAAGATCAAGCGTTCAACAAGAGAAATTGTCTCCAGGATTGATCTGGCAGTCATTAATGTCTATGCCGATGATAGCCTGATGATATCCTGAAAACCCGGGAACGGTTGCATCAGATTGGCTGTTATGCACCGGTGCATATTATTAATCCGCTTCAGGATAATTACACCCCAAATGAAGTGTTTCTTAACCACATGAAAGAAATGCTGGGACAGCCCGTTCGATCGTGAGGAGAGGGATTATTCGTTCAAACACGAAAGAAGAATAAAAGACAACGGAAAAGAAAATTTTTGCGTGATACGAGCATGCTATAGCGCCGGGGGAGGATTATGTCAGGGTATGCGTATCCAGACATGTTCTATAAAAATAGCAACGAATAAAAGTGCAATGCTTACCATGGTTGGATAAATATAAAGGTCTTTTCTCTTTGCCACGGTATCTATGACAATTTTGTCTTTTTCCTTCGAGTCGATCTCATCGTAAAATCTGGCAACCTCTTCGAAATTCTCCGCGTGGTAATACCTTCCTCCGGTTGACTCGACCGCCTCTTTTAATTCCTCAATGTGTTGTGCTGCAACTTCCGGGTCTACGCCCGTAACATCCGATGCCTGGACTGCCACGACATATGCCTTTATTCCCATTCTCTTCAGTAAGCGCAGGGGCCGGGTGGGTGAAATGCCAATATTATAGATCCCATCGGTAAAGAGAACAATGAGCTTGTTTTTGAGTACCTGCCGCTTTTCCATATCCTTGGCAAAAGAAATGGCGTAATCGGCAAGATATTCTTTGTTAATGCTGTTTCTCAAATCCTTTATGGTAAATTGCTTTCCCATCTCCTCTTCAAACAACGCCGCAAGAGCGGTAAAAAGGCCTTCTCCAATGGCCGTCTGATAGCCAACCTGAGACGCCTGCACACGCTCCAGTGATTTCTCCAGCAGTTGCGTTTCCATCGTGGGTACAACAATGAGGGCTGCATCAGTGCCAAAGATGGTAATACTTAGGAGATCGTTCGAGCGTTTTTTTATAAAATCCCCGACAATTTTTTTTATCGTTTCGATAGCCGTTCCCGTCATGCTAAAAGAGGTATCAATGGAAAGGGCAATCTCCCGGCCCTGAAGGACAGTTTCTTCCCGATAATACCTGGTTTGGGGATGTGCAATGGCAACAATAGCAAAAAATACGGCGCTAAAAAAAAATTGGCTTATTGAGACGGGTCACTGCCCGCTTAAACCCAGCGAGTTCTTTAACGTAGGAAAGGCTGGAATATCCGAGAAACTTCCTCTCCCGCCAAAAGTAATATAAGAAAGCAAAAGGGATGAAAAGCAGAAGGAGTAACGGATTTGCAAAGGTCATGTATCGGTACCTGGACGTTCTGGAATTTCAAAGTTTCTATCATAGCATACCAGACAACCCCGTCAAATCCCCATTTTTTAATAGGGGACTTGAGTAAATCCCCCTTAATAAAGGGGGGCGAGGGGGTTGTTTGGGTTAAACATGTACTGCTTATCAAAAAAAGTCGATGGGTAACAATTTAGTTTTTTGAAAAAGTAGGGGCGAAGCATTTGCTACAATTGGCATACATGCATTCATACCCGATCAGGCAAATGCTTCGACCCTACACGGTGTGGCAAATATTGCCATTATAGGAGTTTTTCAAAAAACTAAATTGTTACGTCGCCGGGTTTTGTCATTTAAAAACCAACCTGATGTAATGTTAAGGAATTTTAATCACCCCCCATAATCCCCCCGTAAACGAGGGGAAACAGAGAGGAAGTCGCCGAAAGCATAATTAAACGTTAAGGAATTTCAATCTTCCTGGTTCATGTAGAGCGACCAGCCTGGTCGCCTTACAATGAGGGGAGCATGAAGTCGCTGCCAAAGGCAGCCTAATTCAAGAACTCTTAAGGCTGGTTCTTTCGATAATTTGTTTCATGCCCTCCAGCATTCTGTCTACAGCCTCTTTTCCCATATGTCTTCCAAAGATCAGTTCATCGAGCTGTTTTAACACGGTTTGGACGATCGTTGAGATTTCTTCCGGAAGATGTTTTTGTGTGTCGTATTGCAGGAACATCGATGTCGTGGCAGATTGAGCCCTCTCATTTGAAATGCCAATTAGCGTACCTATATACGCTCTTAGCGCCTTATTCACGTTGTGAATATTATTTCGGTTGCGGGTATCATCGTCGGTATACTGAAATAGCGCCAAGGTATTTTTTAGTCTCTCCAGGACAATGTATGGAGTTTCAGCCACCGGTTTTGACGGCGCAGGTGATAATCTTCCCACCACAGAACGCACCACCGCTGTTCCTAAAAAGACAAACAACATAACGCCTATGCCCATCGGTAAATACCCATGGAAAAAGGTATGCTTCCCTGAATAGAACATCGGACCTTTGATTCCTTCTAACGGCACGTCCACCGCTTTGAGAAGGCTGTTTAAAATAACGGGAATAGAAGCAGTCTTGACTTCCTGTGTTTCAATAAGCGAACTCCCGGCTTTTGCCGTATTGGATTGTGAAGGTGACCCGCCGTAATATAAAACCGTTAGCCCGGGGATTTCCTGCGCCTTTTTTTTCCCTCCCAATTCATATAATGAAAGCGTGTAGGTTATCGATACCTTCTCAACATTCCTTTCCGTTGTTTTTTTGATATCTCTTTGCAAGACTTCAAATGGGGAAAAATTCAGTTTTTCAATGCTTTCCCACAAGAGGGTTACATTCTTTTCATGTCGCACGGTAAGGGTATAAATAATATGATCGCCTATGGTGATAACGTCCCTATCCACGTTACCTTCGATAAGAATTGGCACCTTTTTAACGGCAATGGCTGCAGAGGCTGCTGTACCTTCCGTCTTATCAACTTCATTCCTGTAGGAAAGAGAAAAAGAGGGAATTGAATAAATACCCGGTTTGATATCAGCAGGCAAAGAAAGGGCGTAGGTGACGACGGCATAATCATGTTCATTGTCAAAGATTTGGCGTTCCCCTATGGTTACGCCTTCTATCGTAAATGGCGAAAGATTAATCTTCTCCAGCCCCTCCAGATTAACCGCCACCCCCAACTTCCACATAACCTGAACCGTTAGGTGCAGCGTCTTGCCGGTAATTAACCGGTGATCGTCAAGAAATGTCCAAATTTCAAGTGGTTGGTCTGTCAGCGCAAATTCGCCTTCCACCTCTGCCTCTTCTTGTATTCCGGGCTGCTCTTGTGCGTATGCACGGGTAAAGCAAGTTCCCGGGAAAACCGTGCTGACAAGACCCATCCATACAACAATCCCAAGGTATTTCATCTTCTTCTTCTCCCCCCTCTCCTGATACGTCTGTCGAAGAACTCAGAGATTTTTTTTACCCATAGTTCCTCGTCTTCGTCGGTAAATAATGAAATAGGATCTATATTCAATTTTCTTAGTAAAGTCATGTAAGGCAAAAAATTTTCTTGTGCTGTTGAAATATCCAGTGGTTTTATGGCGCCGGTCTCCATATCTTGCACGGTGAGAAAGCCCCTTGCGTAAGGCAAAGTTGTTTCCATTCTGTCTGAAACAATCACCGGAATTACCTCATGAAAACAGCAAAGCGCTTTCATCGATTGCTCGTAATTGTAAGGCGCTAAAAAATCTGACAAAATAAATACGAGGGCTGGCTGGAGGATTTTTTTCGTTCAAAAAGCTAAACGCTGTATGAAAATCAGTGTAGCTGCCTGAGGGCGGTTCAGATAAAATATTTTTTACTTTGATCAACGCCTCTTTTTCTCCGGCTTTTGGTTGAAGAAAGCTTTCCACCTTGTCGGTAAAGGTAAGAAAGCCTATTTCGTTGCCTGCTTCCGAAGCGGCATGGACAAGGAGAGAGAGGATGGCGGATTGAACCTCTTCTTTTGTATGGATAAACGACCCGAACTTCTCCGAACGGCTTTTGTCTACTACGAACATGATGGTTACCCGTTTATCAACGAATTTCATGCGTACATGAAGCTTTCCCGTCCTTGCCGTTGCCTTCCAGTCGATGGCCTTACAATCATCTCCTGGCTGGTACTGCCGGAGTTCGTCAAATTCCAGACCATGCAGTGCATTCGTGTAGCTGGAAAATGATCCCGCGAAGAGGTTTCCAATCAATCGTTGCAAAGTAAGCCGTATCCTTTTCTTCATCTGGCTTATTCCACGATGGGTACCTGATGAAGGATTTTTTCGATGACGTCGTCGGAATCAATGCCCTGAGATTCTGCTTCATGGGTAAGGATGATTCTGTGCCGTAAGACGGGATAAGCCATCGCGTGAATATGCTCGGGCAGTACCATGTCTTCCCCGTGGATAAAGGCATAGACACGGGATGCCCGCGCTAAGGCGATGGATGCACGGGGTGACGCGCCATACATCACCAGATTTCTTAAGGTGCCGTTGCCTTCTTCCGGTCTCGTTGCCCTCACTAATCGGGTGATATATTTTAGGGTGACCGATGTTTCCCGCAGAGGCAACCATTCGGAAATCATATGCCGGAAGGAAAGCACTTCTTTGGGAGATAAAACAACCGCCAGCTCTGCCTCCTCGTCCCGAATCTGCCTCTCGGTGATTTCTCTCTCGTCTCCGTATACCGGATAATTTACTTTTAGTTTGAACATAAACCGGTCAATCTCGGCTTCGGGCAACAGATACGTCCCTGAAATCTCAATCGGATTTTGTGTTGCCAGCACGAGAAATAATTTTTCCAGAGGATAGGTCTCCCGTCCGATCGTTACCTGCTTTTCCTGCATTGCCTCAAGCAAGGCGCTCTGTACCTTTGCAGGTGCACGGTTAATTTCATCGGCAAGGAGTAAGTTGGTAAAAACCGGGCCTTTTTGTATCCTGCTTTTCCTTGTTTCCGGATCCCACATTTCAAAACCGGTAATATCTCCGGGGATAAGATCGGGAGTAAATTGCACTCTCTGAAATTTAGCATCCAAAATCCTGGCAACGGTTTTTACCGTCACCGTCTTTCCAAGCCCAGGATACCCTTCCAGGAGGATATGGCCATCCGAGAGTAAGGCAATAATGACACCCTCGATCAGTTCTTCCTGGCCGACAATAACCTTCCCCACTTCCCTCTTAATGGCTTTGACCTTCTCTTTCACGGACTCCTTATCATGGATTACTGTTTTTACCCGTGCCTTCACAGCTTATTACCTCCCTAACATGGTGCAGCGAATTGCTGCGAAATTATTCTCTCAGAACTTTTCTTTCACAGGTTTTTTTTCAGCCAACATGCTGCTTTATATACGTATCTTTACGATCGGATTATATAGTGTCGCTTTTTTGTTTACAAACAAATTATAAATTTTTAATCACCACAACTCAATGTAATTTAAGCAGGATACAAGAATGAAAAGGAGAAATCTTTTACAGAAGAGAAACCAGTTTCCTGCTTTGGCATCTTGCATGCTAATCATTTAAACACACTCTCTTTTCCGTGAGAAAATTGTATTGACAGTAAATTTAAAAAGGTGTATATATGCACAATTTGAATCACAAGCAGGGAATACTATTTTTTATTATTATTTAGTTCGACAACTCTAATTCGTCAGAAAGGGGTTTGGAAATGTCTTTTTCAAAACCAAACGCGTCAGCGGCAACACGTACAAAGAATAGGACTCCAAATGACCGGACACCAGCCAGCGGCATGTGCTCGGTTTGCGTGGATGATTGTCCGGGTATATGCGAGATCGGAAAGTCCGCGTATAGAGCAGCGGAAAATTTGTATCCACAACCCTTTGGCATTATCACTGCCGGGGCAGATAAAGATTATCCGGTAGATTTTTCACATCTCAATATCATGGGAACGGCGGTTGGAGCCGTAGGAATTGAAGCCAACAGCGACAAGGCAATTTTTGAGAATGTGAACACGGAAACGAGGCTGGGGAAGGATAAGGGAATTAAGTTACGATTGCCGATTATGATTCCGGGCCTGGGTTCGACAAATGTTGCCAAGACACACTGGGATGGATTAGCTGTCGGTTCTGCAATTTCCGGGACAGGACTTACCATTGGTGAAAATGTAGGCGGCATGGACGTCAATACGAGGTTAGAGAACGGAAGAATAACCCACTGCCCCGATCTCGAGTACCGGGTAAAAACCTTTCAGGAATGGCAAAAGGATGGTTACGGCGTTATTGTAATGCAGGAAAATGTGGAAGACAGCAGATTAGGTGTGCTTGAGTACGGTATCAACAAATTAGGAGTACAGGCCGTAGAAATGAAATGGGGGCAAGGCGCCAAGGATATCGGCGGAGAGGTGAAGATAAACTCCCTGGAGAAAGCGAGATTATTGCGCGACCGTGGTTATATCGTGCTTCCTGACCCCTATGATAATAATGTAGCCTCGGTCTTTGGCAAGGCATTTAAGGAATTTGAAAGGCACTCCAGAGTTGGAATGGTCAATGAAGAGGGATTTGTACGTCGGGTTGAGGCATTAAGGAAGGCTGGCGCAAAATATGTGTTTCTGAAGACGGGTGCCTATCGGCCGGCTGACCTTGCCAGGGCAGTCCGTTATTGTTCTATTGCCGGAGTTGATGTTTTGACCGTAGATGGGGCCGGCGGCGGTACCGGTATGAGCCCATGGCACATGATGAACGAATGGGGTGTGCCGACGTTATACATTGCTTCCCTTACCTATAATTACATCCATACATTAGCCTCAAAAGGCCAGTATGTACCTGACGTAATCCTTGCCGGAGGATTTGCGTTTGAGGACGATATCTTTAAGGCCTGTGCGCTCGGCGCTCCTTATGTCAAGGCAGTTGGAATGGCGCGTTCTCCGCTGTGTGCGGCTCATGTTGGGAAATTAGTTGCCGATCAGGTTAATAAAAATACCGTTGACAAAACGATAGAACCCTACGGCAAGACGATAGATGAAATTTTTGTTTTATCGTCTAAAGTGAAACGATTGTTCGGTTCCAACGGGCGCGAAGTGCCGCCGGGGGCAGTTGGGGTCTATTCATATTATCAGCGGTTATCTCAGGGCTTACGGCAGTTAATGTGTGGTTCAAGAAAATTTGGGTTGGAACATTTAACACGAGATGATGTCGTCACCCTGACGCGCGAAGCGGCAGAAGTAACCGGCTTAAAATACATCATGGATGCCGATAGTGAAATAGCTGAACAGATCCTCATGGGAAAGGAAAAACCCAAAGGTAAAATTGTGGTAAAAGCAAAGCCAAAGGTAGCTTCAAAGCCCATTGCAAAAGTAAAACAGAAGGCAAAACCGAAGGCAAAGAGATAAGCGATTCGAAGAGAAGGAACCATGTATGCTCAGGATGCCTTGGTATGCAAAAATGGAACATCCATTAAGAACCTCAGTGGAAAATCACGGTTTTTTTACAAAACGGGGGGAGGTTCTAAATATCGTGCTTGTAAGTTGTTTGTTTGCAGTTCTTTAAAAAGTGAAGAGTCAGAAATGACATCCCTATCGGTAGGGACTGAAACATTCCACTACTGACACACAAAACAGTAATGATGTCAGAAATGACATCCCTATCGGTAGGGACTGAAACATTTTAGCACAGAAATTGAGTTTCGTAATTGTCAGAAATGACATCCCTATCGGTAGGGACTGAAACTCTCCGTGAGACGTTACCCGTGTTTGTATCCGTCTGAAAAGACATTTTTTCCTGCGTATTCCTGCGATCTCCAGCCCAGAGCAGTCAAATCCTGCCCAGGAAGTATGTATCACGCCGAAATCTCACCATCCGTGTTAATTCATTGACACCTTTTTCAAAAATCGTTATATTTATAAGAAATAAGCCTCCTTTTTGGCTCATGGTAGGGCGACCGGCCTGGTCGCCCTACCATGAGTGATCCGAAAGTTGGTGCTATAGGCAGCCTGATTGAATGTTAAGGAATTTCAATCCATCCCCACAATCCCCCCCCGTTTACGGGGGGGAAAGCAGGGGGGGAAAGTTACCGAATGCCTAATTACAAAATGTACCGGAATTTTAATTACCCCCCATAATCCCCCCGTAAACGGGGGGAGACCAGGGGGAGAAGCCGGCGAAGGACTAACTCACGGTAAAACTGGTAGTGACCAACCAAAAAAGCCGGGTGTGATACGAAATGCGACAGATATACAAGGCAAGTTATTTCTTTTTGTTTACGAAAGGCACACATGATCTCGATTGAGGATTTTTTGAAGATAGACCTGCGGGTTGCCGAGGTAAAGCACGCAGAACCTCACCCAAACGCAGACAAGCTTCTGATCCTGAAGATTGATGCGGGTGACGGAGTGGAAGGCAGGCAGATTGTCGCCGGGATTAGAAGCGCGTACAACCCGGAAGACCTGATTGGGAAAAAAATCGTTATTGTAAACAACCTGGCGCCTGCAACTCTACGGGGAGTAGAAAGCCAGGGGATGTTGCTGGCTGCAAAGGATGACGGCCACGTGGTAATCCTCACAACGGAAAAGGATGTAAAGCCTGGCTCTAAAATACAATAACCTGTTTGCAGAAGATGGCGGAAGATAACCATGCTGCAGGAGCTCTACATAACGAATTTTGTATTGATAGACAAAGTCACCATTACCCTTTGCGAGCGATTGAACGTGTTTAGCGGGGCGACCGGTGTGGGAAAATCAATGGTCATTGGCGCTCTTAATTTCATCCTTGGCGGGAGGGCGACCGCTGATCTTGTGCGGAGCGGCAAAGAAGAGGCAACGGTAATTGGCAAATTTTTCATTAACGATAAAAGCCTCCTGAAGCAGATTCAAAAGGTATCAGATAACAGCGCCATGGAAGAAGAAGTCCTGCTTCAAAGAAGTATTGATACGAGCGGACGGAGCAGATGCCGCATCAACGACATTCCTGTTACGGTATCGACGCTGAAAGAAATTGGAGATATCCTGGTCAATATTCATGGTCAACACGAACATGAAACCTTGCTGCATGGCATGAATCAACTTTATATCCTGGACGATTTTGGCGGGATCTCTCCGTTACGGGAACAGTTTGCAGAAGTCTACCGGCAGTTCACAGAAAAGACCATCGTACGGGACACCTTAAAAAATAACCAGCAGGAACGCGGACAAAAGATAGACCTGTATGCCTTCCAAATCGATGAGATTGATAAAGCACAACTCAAGGCAGGTGAGGGAGAAGAACTTGAAAAGGAAAGAGTCCTCTTGAGTAACGCAGAAAAAATTTTCAGCACGGTCTCCTCATGTTATTCACAGCTCTATGAGTCTTCCGATGCTATTCTGGAAAAGTTGAAAACGGTCATGCGCGAATTGCAATCGGTTGCAAAACTTGACGATACCCTGCAAAAGATATTCGATGACTCCAGCCAATCGGCGTATCAACTGGAAGACATGGCCTTTTCTTTAGGGAAATACCGGGATGGATTCAACTATGACCCGCAACGGCTGGAATATATTGAAGAACGGTTAAACACCATCAGAAAGTTAAAATCCAAATATGGAACCACGGTGGAAGAAATCCTGTCCTATCGGGATGAGGTTGCGGAAAAACTGAAGCTGCTTTCGGGGGAAGGAACCACGGCTGAGCATCTGGATGCAGAGATAGAAATGTTGACAAACGCTTTAAAACAGAAAGGCGGCGAATTAACCAAAAAACGCCTTGCCACGGCTGACCAATTGGCTCCTCTGATAAACAAAGAGCTTCATGACCTCGGTATCCCTCACGGACGGTTTTGTGTGCAGATCACATCGCCTTTTTTGCCTGATAACGGCGAACCACAGGTTTTTGAGGCAAAGCGACATGGCTTTGACCAGGTGGATTTTCTTATTTCACCCAATCCTGGTGAGGACTTAAAGCCGTTAAAAAAGATTGCCTCCGGGGGTGAAATCTCACGTGTCATGCTGGCGCTCAAACACCAACTGGCGAAAGTAGACAAGACACCGGTGCTGGTTTTTGATGAGATTGACGCCAATATCGGCGGAAGAATGGGAGAGGTTATTGGGGAAAAGTTGAGCAGCATTGCAAGGTCACACCAGGTGATCTGCATTACCCATCTTCCTCAAATTGCCAGTTATGCGGATGAGCAATGGAAGGTAAATAAGCTGGTAAAAAATGGGAAAACGGTGTCTAGCATCGAAAATTTATCAAAGGAATCCCGGCTTGAGGAAATTGCCGATATGATCCGGGGCAGTGAAAAGACGGATATTACCCGGAAGCAGGCCCAGGAAATGCTGCGTGACGCGAAAAGGAAGGTAAAAAAATAGGAATTTATGCTGGAACGCCTCCAAAAAATACTGGCAAAGGCGGGAGTCGGCTCCCGTCGTGAGTGTGAAAAAATCATTGCTGCAGGGAGGGTAACGGTTGATGGGAAACGGGTCACGGCCCTGGGCGCCGTCTTCGATGCAGATAAAAGTAAAATTTGTTGCGATGGCACCCTGATACAAAGACAGCGCAAGATTTATTATCTCCTCAGTAAACCGAAAGGATATGTGTGCACGAATCGTGACGAGCTGGATCGGTTAAAGGCAATTGACATACTGAAGAATGTCACGCAAAGGATATACACGATTGGTCGGCTGGATAAGGAGAGTGAAGGGTTGATTGTCGTAACGAACGATGGTGATCTTGCAAACAAACTATCTCATCCGAAGTATGAGGTGAGTAAGACGTACTTTGTGGAAGTCGATGGATACCTGTCGGATGCGGCAATTAAGGCCTTGGAATCCGGCGTTTGGCTTTCCTTTGGCAAGACACGGCCGGTAAGAATTCAGCATGTCCGCAGGGGAAAACAGAGGAGCAGGTTTGAGATGATGTTGAAAGAAGGGAAGAACAGGGAAATCCGCCGTATGCTCGTTGACTGTAACTATAAGGTGCGCATCCTGCGCCGGATAAGAATAGGGAATTTATATGACCCGGCATTGAAGGTCGGTAAGTACCGGAAGTTGACAGATGGTGAAGTTGCACGGCTTTTTGCATTGGCGGAAAGAGTTAATACAAAGGATGCAGAGCATAGTTCTGTGCTTTAAAGAGCGATTGGGGAAAACATGACACAGCTACAAATGGCCAGAAAAAATACCGTTACACCAGAGATGATGCAGGTTGCAAAGGATGAGGGCATTGACCCTGAATTTATCAGGGAGCGAATTGCCGAGGGCAAGATGGTGATTCCGGTAAATCACAAGCGTAAAGCTACAAAAGTTTGCGGTATTGGCACAGGCCTCAAAACGAAGGTTAATGCCAACATTGGAACATCAGCCGATTATGCCGATGTCGCCAGAGAGATCGATAAATTACGGGCGGCGGAAGAGGCAGGCGCTGACGCAGTAATGGACCTGAGTACCGGCGGCGATTTACGGTCGATACGGAAAAAGATTGTCGGATCGGCATCCGTTGCCATAGGGAGTGTGCCTGTTTATGAGGCTGCCGTCAAGGCCGTTCAGCAGAAACGGTCGATTGTTGATATGACCGCAACTGACATGCTTGAAGCCGTACGGTTACACTGTGAGGATGGGGTGGATTTTATTACCGTGCATTGCGGCGCCACAAAAGGGGTGCTCAAACATCTGAAAGAAAATAAACGCATTTGCGGTGTGGTAAGCCGCGGCGGGACGTTTTTAGTAGAATGGATGATTCACAACGGCAGGGAAAATCCTCTGTATGAAAACTACGATGAGATACTGTCTATAGCCAAAGAATATGACGTGACTCTGAGCCTGGGGGATGCCATGCGACCGGGCGCCCTGGCAGATGCGTTTGATCGGGCGCAGGTGTACGAGCTCAACGTGCTTGCAGAGCTTGCACAAAGGGCGCTGGATAACGGCGTGCAGGTGATGGTGGAAGGGCCGGGACACGTGCCCTTAAATCAGGTGACGGCACAGGTTCAATTGCAAAAGGAACTCTGTAAAGGGGTGCCTTTTTATGTGCTTGGACCCATTGTCACGGACGTCGCTCCCGGATATGACCATATTACCTCTGCCATTGGCGGGGCGATAGCGGCTGCTGCCGGGGCAGACTTCTTATGCTATGTAACGCCTACGGAACATCTGAGCCTGCCCAGCCCGATTGATGTAAGGAATGGAGTCATGGCAGCGCGGATTGCCGCCCATGCGGCTGATATTGCCAAGGGTGTAAAATCGGCATGGGAGTGGGATAAAAAGATGTCGCAATTCAGGCGAAAGCGGGATTGGGAAGGTCAGTTCAGCACGTGCATTGATCCTGTGGTGGCAAGAAGTATCCGTGAAAAGGGACGCCCCCAAAATGACGAGGTCTGTTCCATGTGCGCTGAATACTGTGTATTCAAGCTCAGCGACAAGGTATAGTCAGAATCTTGCATGAGCGCAAGGCTCCGGTTGTGATTAGGGTATGAACGAAAATACACTCCAAAGCTCAGGAGAATAAGGCAAAGCAGGTGAAAACAGTTGTCCGTCTCTTAATTGCTAAAAGCTGACCGTTGAATGCTTGCCGATACTTGACTCATCTGCTGGTCGTAGCGGGTGTACATATCCGCAAGCTTCTGATAAATTCCCTTGATAAGTGCGGTATTATTCCTGAGAGAAATATTCCAGGAGCATTGCTCATCTTCAAAAGATTCCGTAAATTTTGGAATCATTTTATCAGCCGTACCAGGTATTTGATTATGCCGTAACACCAGGGTCTGCATACGTTCTTCTTTCCCATGAATCATCTCTTCAGGAATAATCCCGTTCCACTCCTTCGAAAAACCCTCCACGATAAATGCCCTGCCATGTTTATCAAACAATTGATACCATACATGAGCAAAGGCAACCGAAGTACTCTTGTCTACAACCCAGCCCCAAACAATATCCCCATCAATGTCCAATGCAGACAATTGAGAAAAGAACAGAAAAACCGAATCTTCGCAGTCGCCTTTCTTGCTCTGTCTTGTTTCTAACGGGGTTTGCCAGTAATCTGTTTTTGGTGGTTCGGAACAGTAAGCGATATCGAAGGCGATTTCCTTATAGGCCTCGTAGATTTGCTTGCCATTGTTGAAGGTATTGGTACACCATTCTCTGTAGAGTGGATTATCAGGTATGCTGTTTCCCTTTGAATGATAAGTAATCGGTGGCTTTTCCGTCTGTGTATCTCCAACCGGCTTATAACCTCTCCCAGCCAGAAACAGGTCTGCATATGAAACATCAGCAAATACACTCGTACCAGGGAGGTTCATCAAAAGTATTGTGGTTGCCAACAAATATCTCATACTTATTATCCTCCTGCATCTATAGAGTTAACGAAAATAGGTTTCTCTACAAATCCTGTTTTGATTACTGCAAACATCCTTATTTGCGAGCAGGTAACCACGAGCAGCTTTGGATAACTCTTGTTAAAGTATTTTTATCATGAATACTTTATTATTTTGCGAGATATTGCCTGTTTATCAAATTGGAGTGTTAAAGCAATGCGAGAATTCAAATACCTTTTGTAAAGAGTCTCAGTCAAACATGAAAAGGCTGAAGGTTGATTAAATGAACCTTCGTTGTTGAAAAATCTGGCGTCTGATAAAAAACGGGACACCAGCATAAGCTAAAAATCGGTAACTAAACCCAGGGGAAAAATGCCTTCTCTGCGGAGGAGATGGTCTGGCAGAGAAGTAGTCCCGGGTTGCTATCGTCATTATCAAGCAAGTTGAATACCTGAGCGGTTGGTAGGGTATGCAGGACAATGAAATTCTCAACGTCATCACAAAACAGATTGCCCGGGAATGGTCAATTCGAATTTGTTTTTGAATCTCACACCCTTTGATACCCTTGAAATCAAGGGATTCTGAAATAAGCCTGTCATTATGAAAATCAGGATTCAAGATGACAAATGGGAGATCCTTCTCTCCGTGGACAGCCTGGAAAGATTCGGACTTGTTCCTTCCCCGGGAAAAACCGGGAAAAAAGCTTGCATTCTTCTTCAATTTTCTCTTATCATCCTTTTTAAAGAAGAAACAATTTCATAGCGCAGCAAGGCTGCACCCAATTCTCCGTTGTGAAAGCGAGAGATTGCTTCGGAAAAGACCCTCGCAATGACGCAGGTTATGTCTTTGATGACATTTGAGCGCTGTCAGTGCGAGCGAAGCGAAGCAATCTTTCTCTCTTAAACAATCTGTACCTCCTGATAAGGGATAAATAGGGTTGTGAAAAAACTAACAAAAAAAGAAGTTTTTACACGGTAATACTATAAACAAAGACACTCCTGGCACCGAAATCCCGTCGATTGGTTGTAGGTCGGTTTATACCGTCTGTAGAAACCGGGATAGTTGATAAGAGAAAAATACGTAGCAGTTTTATAAGATTAAAGTTACAATGCGTAATAAGAAGCACAGTAACTTCTTCTCTGTATTAAATTAGGTCTTCGGCAACCTTCCTCCCTGTTTCCCCCCGTTTACGGGGGGACTATGGGGGGTGATTGAAATTCCTAAACCTTAAAATAGTCTGTGCTTGCCGTCTTATACAGACGGTATAATCCTGTTGGCATACACAATTTGCCCCATGAACAACGATCTCAACAACTCAGAATCCCGCGAGAAGCTTCATGCATACCTGATTGAGCGTGCTGCGAAATCCCGGAAACATGCACGCAAAAACGACTATATCTCTACTCTCTGCTATCTCGCTGCGATTGTCGCCAGCTTTGCTGCAACTTTGTGTGCGGCATTTGGTGATTTGCCCAAGGCAGCTATCGCTGCAATCACGGCTATTCCGGGAACTGCACTCCTGCTGAATAGTGTCTTTTGCTTCGATAAGAAGTGCCAGTGGCACAGGAGACGAAAGTTGAAATATGATACGTTCTCCATGCGCATGAGCTACGAAGGTGCTGATGCTGCGAGCATAAGCAGAGAGCTTCGCGAGTTTGAGGAGAAGGCCGATGCTGATTATCCTCGCTTCGGCGCTTCTGGAACTCTGAAGAAAGAAGCCCTCTGAATGACTAACCATGCGCTGCAGCAAACCGGAATATGTCAATGGAAATTAGACACTTTATTAAATAATTTAGACTCTAAAGGTAGAGTCGATATTTGTTTTGGTTGATTAATCCAGGCAGCCACAGGCATACTTGGGGGTTTAGGTGAAATTCCTTTGAAACGTTCAGGG
>AYTS01000080.1 GCA_002009475.1 Candidatus Brocadia carolinensis
ATGGCGGGGACGCCGCAAGTGGTTGCGACGATCCAGACGGGTCCAGAGTGGGAGCCGCTGCCGAGGGCTGAGCCACTGACGGTGCCCGAGGTGCATTACCGGGTAAAGCACTCACCGTACAAGAGTGAGTTGGTAAGGTACGGACAGTTTCAGTTCAATGATGCATCGTGGAGTTTGCAGGGTGAGTATTCCTGCGCGAGCTGTCATTACGAGAGGGGACAGACAACGGGGTTGATTTGGGACCTTGGAGATGAGGGATGGGGAAGCTGGAAGAACACGAAGTATATCCGTGGCGGGAGGTATTTGCCGCCGTTCCGGCATGAGGGGTTTACTGGTCATCCGGATGAGATAGTTGGAGCAACGAGTTCACTGGACAGGGTGTGCGGAAGAGACCCTGGGTTTGTGTTCCGGAGTGAGAACTTTTCTCCGTTGAGGTTAGAGGCGTTGATTTGCTACATCAGGGCATTGGAGTTCACGGGAAGTCCGTTCAGGAATGCGGATGGTTCGCTGACGGATGCGCAGAAGAGGGGCGAGAAGATATTTAATGATCCGAATGTCGGATGTGCGGAGTGCCATCCTGGTGATGTGAGTGATCCGAAGGCGCTGTTTAGCGATGCGCAGACCCATGACGTAGGGACGGGCCGTGTTGGTGTGAAGGGTTTCCGTTCAACGCCGGGGAAGGTGTTTAATCTGAAGGCGCTGGAGGCCGGTGAGGATCCATATGGTGAGGATAGTGATACGCCGATCATTGGGTTGGACCTGGTGAAGGAGTTTGACACGCCGACCTTGAGGGACATCTATGCATCGGGGACGTATTTCCATGACGGGAGCGCCAGGCTGTTGATAGACACGATCAACAACACGGTGAATGACAAGGACATGCATGGAAGGACGTCGCATTTGACAGCGCAGGAGATGCAGGACCTGGTTGAGTTCCTGAAGGCGCTGTAAAGGTTTTGTGGATGGGTGAACCGGGAGTTTGCCCTGAGGAGAATTAAAGAAATATTTGAGTATTCCAAAAATCGTGAAAGGAGAAGGCCAACAGATGAGTAAGAGGAAAATAGGAGGAGTGGTTGCATCTGCGATCATGGCAGGTGCGTTGGTCTGTGGGAGCGTCTTTGCATCGGGAAACCAGGTGATGGTAGGTGGATCGAAGCAGGGAAAGGCCTTATGGACTGATTATAGCGGGATGTCAAAAGAGATACAGGGTCCGGTAGATGCGATCTTATTTACGCAGTCACCGAGGACGGCAAAGGGCGATCCGTATCAGAACTATCCGCACTATGTGCCTGAGGGCAGCCGGATTGTGTTGTACAATTTAAAGACGAAGGAATTGAAGGTGTTAACGAACGACTTCGCGACGGCCTTTGATCCATGTACGTATTGGGACGGCAAGAAGTTTGCGTTTGCCGGGGTGCACAAGAAGGGCGGCGGATGCCAGATATGGGAGATGAACGTAGATGGCAGCGGTCTGAGGCAGATGACGGATTACAAGGGCACCTGCCGTGCGCCGATCTATTATGCGGCCGGCAGTATCGAGGAAGGCCAGGGTCGTATCATATGGCGTGACCGGTATTTTGAAGGAGACTGGAAGGAGAGGGGCACGGTAGAGAAGACCGGGTTCATCATCTTTGCAGGTTCACCGGACGGCGTCATGGATGAGTTCCACAACCCGTATGCATACAACCTCTTCAGGTTGGATACGCAGGGCGGTCACGTGACGGAGAGAATAACGGGTCATGTGCTGTCAGGTATAGAGTTTCCGAGCATAAACACAACGATAGACCAGATCACCTACAACATCAGTTCCAATTTTGATCCGACGACGACGCCAGACGGGAACATCTTGTTCTCCAGCACCCAGGCCAATGGCAGCAGGGCAGGCGGAAAAGGCAGGGTAATGCTGTGTGTCGACAACTGGGATGGTGCATATCCGAGGCCGATCTACGGAAACTGCGATAATGAGATTGGCGGTGCATGTGGCAGGTCACAGGCCAAGATCTCATTTGGAGACAGGAGATTGGTGTTTGTAGAGTCGCCTTATATGAACTGGGGAGTAGGTCAGTTGGCATCAGTCAGTTGGGATGCGCCATATAACAAGACCTATGAGAGGTTAACGAAGGATGACGGTGGATTGTACCGGAGTCCGTATCCACTTCCTGACGACAGAATGTTGGTGTCGTATGCAGAGAGAGGTGATTTTGGTATCTATTGGTTTGATTGCAAGAACGGCAAGGCAGGGGAATTGGTGCACAATGATCCTGAGTGGAGCGATCATCAGCCAGCCCCTATTTATGTCAAGTATCGTCCAAGGTGGATCAACACCTTTACAGCAGGAAAGAACTTTGGGGTAACGACGGTGACGTATCAGCCGTTTGATCAGGTGAAGGTGGAAGGGTATCCGCATTCATGGGCTACGTGGATTTGTTTTGACACGACCCTGACGGATCTGCCGGTAGGGCCGTATCCGCATCAGAAATCGAAGGATACGAAGCGTGGTGATGTAAAGGCAGTGAGGATAGTTGAGGGTGTACCGTGTGTTGAGCCGGATGCGAACAGATTCAAGGCTGGTGCAGGGAGCCACCTGTTGGGTGGATGCCGGTCAAGCAGCAACTCAGGAACGGCATTCCAGCAGAGGAGAATCATCGGGTATCAGTATGTAGAGGATGATGGTTCCGTGGTAACGTCTCAGACAGCTGATACGCCATACTACATCCAGAATCTGGATGAGAGGGGCATGGCGGTGCAGACGGCTTTGATGTGGGCGTATTTGAGGCCGTATCATGGCAGGATTTGCAGTGGATGTCATGATGGGTCATACCGTGGCAGGGCGTTCCAGAATCAGCACACCAAGGCGTTGTACAACTGGTGGTATGATGATCGGAGCCACTATGATTCACCCTTTGCCTTTGGATACCTGAAATTTGACAGGAGTGGTATCTATCAGGGAGTGAAGCATGGAGATGATGTGGTAGTGCCATCGGACGTGTATTATGGAGGTCCGTCAGGAACGACATCTCAGCCGGTGGAAGGGTTAACGGATGAGAAGAGGAGAACGGTGGATTTCCGGAGAGACCTTCAGCCGATCATCGACGTGAAGTGTGCAGGTTGTCATAATGGCGGCACTTCGCCAGACTTGTCTGGAGGGTCAGAATTGGTGAGTGTTGATGGCGTAGCGGCATTCAGCCGTGCGTACAACACCTTGCTTGAGTCACAGAGAGGTAAGGATACCAATCTGGGTGGCAAGTATGTCAATCCGTCATCAGCAATCAACAGTTTGTTAATCTGGAGGTTGTATGAGACGGCATTGAGCCAGTTTAGTCCGAGAGATGGGGTATTCCCGGTAGAGGGAAGGGTAATGCATGACAAATTCCTCACGCAGGATGAGAGGTATTTGTTTGTCGAATGGATTGACATTGGCGCACAGTGGGACAATATCCAGGGTCCTGACTTGTATCCAGGGATTCACTAAGAGGAATGTCTGGAGTACGTCTCTGAGCTTGTCAGCGGGAGAGCCAGGAACATCCTGGAATTAGCATCATGAAGAGCTGGGTTTTATGGGGGACATC
>AYTS01000081.1 GCA_002009475.1 Candidatus Brocadia carolinensis
ATCTTCCTCTCATAAACAATCTGTACCTCCTGATAAGGGGTAGATAGGGTTGCAAAAAACTTACAAAAAAAAGAAGTTTTTACACGGTAATACTATAGCGCTGAAAAGCCGCACTCAATTCTCCGATGTGAAAGCGGGAGATTGCTTCGGAAAAGACCCTCGCAATGACACAGACTTAGCCTTTGATGACATATGGTGCATTGTCATTGCGAATGAAGCGAAGCAATCTTTCTCTCAGAAACAATCTGTACCTCCAGATGAGGGATAAATGGGGTTGTAAAAAACTTTCAAAAAAAGATGTTCTTACACGGCAATATTATAAAGCGTTACCGCCTCCCCCCCAAAGGGGGATAGTATGATAATCCCACCCGTTGAGAGGAATACAGGGAATGTGACAACTTTGCATTCCCTCATTAAGAAATATTGTATGCAAGCAATGTTGATACCAAACCAGGTTTGAAACACCACACTCCTCAAATCCCCTGTATTTATTGGGTTTCGCGCCGGTTATGGATTTTCCACTCTGGCCGGGAAAAACGAAAAGTGTAACAGCTTGTGTAACATCCCCTAACAAAGAAATTGGTTATTATAGACTAAAAGAAATGCAGGAATACCGTTAAGATATGTAAAAACGTGCGTTTAGGTACGGGCAGATAGACGATTCATACGACAAAAAAGAGTGTAACAAAAAGTGTAACATTTAGTGTAACAGTGTAACATCGATTGATAATATTGTATCTCTTTACGGCGCATGAAAAGCCATTTTCTGGAGAAGATGTGATAATAATACTGAAGGGATTTCGGAGATTTCTTTTAAATCACGAACGGCGATACGGTAATTTTGAATGATTTGAAAGATAAGGTGAAGGCACTTATCAGGCGCTGTTTGTGGCTTATTCCGAATCAGACAAAGTATGTGTTATGGCAGGATGGAGTCAAACACCAGTGCGGTGAGTAGTTGCCCTCGTCTGGAAGTCCTCCAGCATTTAAATCTTGACATTTCATGGTATGCTACTTATATTTGAGGTGTTGTACAGAGGTCGTCTGTACTTATCAAGAACGAGTGTTCATTCTTTACAAGATGGTCATTTCCAGCCGGGAAGGAAATATTTATGATTCGGGAGATTTTTCTATGGATGATGAACTATTTCAAAAAAGATTACTGGATTTAATTGACGAGATTAAACGGTTCCCTGAAACAAAAAGAGAAAGCCTTAAGATGCTTACGGGCGAGCTTGGTAAAAAATACGAAGACCTTCGAATCAGTTTGTCAATATTGCAGGACACCCTTGATTCTTTAAAACTCAATGTAAGATATCTGTTTTTCGATTTGGAGGCAACCAAAAAGGAAAATGCTGCCCTGAGGAAAAAGCTGGAAGAACAAGGAAATAATAAATAACCTTCTCATAGTGCTGCAGAATGTCCACTTTTATTTTGCATTCACTTAACAAAACCCTGAATGGAAGATATTACCTTAACCAACCTCTCTGACCAGACGCAAAAGGTGCTGGAACCTTTTCTCCGGGAAATTCTCGGCCATTGCAAAGAAGATATTGTTTCAATCTCTGTTATTGGCAGCGCCGTAACAAAAGACTTTCATTCAAAACATTCTGATATTAATACCCTGATTGTTGTCAAGGAAGTTAAAGTCTCATTTTTTGATTTTATTGCAACCTTGGGTAAACGTTACGGGAAAAAGAGGATACGTGCCCCCCTGCTCATGACCCGTGATTACATCGACAGATCGTTGGAGGTGTTTCCTCTGGAATTCCTTGAGATGAAATTGATCCATCAGACGGTGTATGGAAACGATATTTTAAAGGATATCCGGATAGAGAAGAGTGACGTCAGACTCCAATGCGAACGTGAATTCAAAGGGAAACTCCAGCATCTTTGTCAGGGTTACATCAAGGCAATGGGAAACAGGACGGCATTAACGGAATTATTAACCGGCTCTCTCTCCGGATATTTCCCGGCACTTCGCGGCCTGCTTTTTTTGTATGACCAAAAGATTCCCCGGGAAAAAGGCGAAGTCCTTTTTACTATAGAAAAGTGTTTCAATGTTGATACCAGCGTGTACAGAAAATTATTTGAGATAAGGTCGAATGATGTCTATCCACCCGTTGAAACTCTCCGTGAGATATTTGAAAATCTGTATCGTGTATTCAATATAATTATTAAAAAGGTCGATGAATTTGAAATTAAACCAGCATAGAAGAAATGGGTGCCTGTACCTTGGACTTATCATGGCGTTCTTCTGTCTTTGCTTCATTGCAGAAGCACAGGAGATGCCGGTTCCGCAACGGTATGTGGAAGACAGGGCGAATATCATCAGTGATGCCGTTGAGAAGGGATTGAATGGTTATCTCCAGGAACTAGAGCAGAAGACCGGCGCACAGATGATCGTCCTCACCATCGATACCACCGGAGATATCCCTATCGAAACCTACGCCCTGGAACTCGCCACGAAGTGGAAATTGGGACAAAAGGGAAAGGATAACGGAGTTCTCATCGTTATTGCCAGGAATGACCGCGCTTACCGGATCGAGGTCGGTTACGGACTGGAAGGGATTTTACCGGATAGCTTTTGCGGCACGGTGGGGAGAACCTATTTTGTACCCAATTTTCAAAAGGGACATTTTAGCGAAGGCATATTTCAGGGCACGGTCATTATGGTTCATAAGGTTGCAGAGGAAAACCGCGTTGAGATTACAGGTATGCCAAGCATTGCTGAGCTCAGGAAAAAATCAGCAGGACGTCAGAATCCATACCTTTCATTATTACTTCTGCTGGTTATATTACCCCTTTTCTTGAGTTATCTGTTTAACCGGAGACGGCGTTCGTCGTATTGGTGGGGTGGGCCACCAATCATCTATGGCGGACCGAGAGGGTTTGGTTCCGGCGGCTCTGGTGGGTTTGGCGGTTTTGGCAGTTTTGGAGGCGGCGGCGGAGGCTCATTTGGCGGAGGAGGAGCATCTGGACGGTGGTAAAATATTATGATTTACAATTTACAATTTTAAATCCAACCTCTCAAATCCCATATCTCAAATCGTAAATCTAAAATTGTAGATTTTTTCATAATTTCACTTTGTGACGTTTGCGAACTTTGTGGTTTAATATACTGTATGC
The DNA here is from genome assembly GCA_002009475.1 of Candidatus Brocadia carolinensis. Lineage (GTDB taxonomy): Bacteria > Planctomycetota > Brocadiia > Brocadiales > Brocadiaceae > Brocadia > Brocadia carolinensis. Next base: position 3,130 of record AYTS01000081.1, read on the forward strand.
GCACAAAGAAAATTGTCAGTGCGAGGGCTCTCTCCCGAAACAATCTCTCTATAACTGTCATTCCGAGCAAAGCAAGGAATCTCATGGCATTACTTTGTTAAAAAATTAAGCGGCGCATTTTTTCTTCAGTCGTTTCGATTTAATTTTGAAATAGCCATTGGCAAGTTTTTCGTTCTTTGATAAGGCATTGGTAGAGGCGAATTCGAGCATGGCATTGATAGCCTGTTTGATTCCGTTGAAGGTAGTAGGTTTTGTTTCAAGGATTTTCGTAAGATAGGCGTTTTGTTTGATCCAGTAGGTGAGAGTCCATGCAACAAGACAGAGGTTCCAGTACCGCTCAATCTTGTTGATATGTCTGACCTGGTAGTGATCAAGGTAAAAGGTATCCTT